>JAUYSQ010000148.1 GCA_030696285.1 Sulfuricurvum sp.
TATAGCGTATCCACCAAAATACTTATGCCGAAACTTTCTATTTTAAGTGCAAAAAATCATGAATAAGACTATTACACTATGTGTTATAATATGATATGATTAAATCGTTTGCTGACAAAGTCACGGAACAGTTTTATATTACGGGTAAGAGTAAAAAGTTTCCTGCTGATATTCATAAATCGGCACTGCGTAAACTCTCTTACCTGAACGGTGCGATAGATGTGAATGACCTCAAAATACCTCCGGGGAATCGCTTGGAAGCGTTAAAAGGCAATTATGAAGGTCGCTACAGTATCCGCATTAACGATCAGTATCGTATCATCTTCGCTTACGAAGCCCATGATGCGTATGACGTACTGATTATAGACTACCATTAAGGAGAGTAGAGATGTTTACATTAGAACGACAGCCGATCCATCCGGGTGAAATCCTTCGAGAAGAGTTTTTGACCCCTTTGGAAATTTCACAAAGTGCATTGGCAAAATCACTGCATACCTCGTTTCGTGCGATCAACGAAATTGTCAATGGAAAACGGGGAATTACGACTGAGATGGCATTAAAACTTTCCAAATATTTTGGCACGTCGGCGCAATTATGGCTGAACTTGCAAAACGAATACGATCTGTATAAAACGATGCAGAAAAAAGGGGATGACATCAATGTCATTCAGCATTGTGATAAGGTTCAGGTTGCGTAATCATATAAAATAGCCGACTTTTACCACGCAAAAACATTTCGAGGATAAAACATCCTCACGAGAATAACTGCACCAAATAGCACTCCTACATGACTCCATTCAAAAGTCCTTCCGACTATCAAAATAGCCAGTGTATAGAGTACCGCTACCGCTAAAAACCATCCGCCTACCAGCAATATAAACAAACCTATGACACGAAAGATCGTTCCGAATGTATTACTCATCGGCTCTTCTTTAAAGCTTTAATGATTGCTTGGATTTGGCGGCGGTGGATAAAAGTGTGCATGTACATAAAAGAGTTCCAGTCGAAGTTATTGAACGAGTAAAACCACGGATGGGGTTTGGTCATTTTGGAGTGATGTTTCGGCAATGCGGTAAAAAAAGTTTTGTATTCATCGATAAAGGCTTTAAAATCATCGAGAGTTCCTGAACGGTTGGCAAACGGTTTTACCCCTTGTATCGTGACGATTTCACTAAACTCTCGCTCCTCGGTGAGGGCGGCGATAATGCTCGTCACTTTACGTCCCGTGATACAGAGGTGTTCGATCACCATGTTGAGGGAAAATTGGCGCGAGTGATCTTCGATGGCAAATGTTTTGTCGATAACAACCTGTTGTAATCGCTCCTCTTCGCTCAGCTTTTCCAAAAGAGAGATGATGATCATAGCTTCTCGTTTAAAAAGCCAAAAGGCGATGTCCC
>JAUYSQ010000166.1 GCA_030696285.1 Sulfuricurvum sp.
GTCAATGCAACACGCTCTACTTTGAGAGGGTCGATGATTCCTGCTTCGTACATATCGACGTATTCACCCGTTGCGGCATTAAATCCGATGTTTTCGTTGGTGGCATTGACGATTGTGTTAACGACAACACCTGCATCGTAACCCGCGTTTTCAGCGATTTGTTTAACCGGTGCTTTGATCGCACGGAGGATGATTTCGCATCCGATTTTTTGGTCGCCGCTAAGATCGAGGTTTACTTTTGCTGCCGCACGGATAAGTGCCGCACCGCCGCCGATTACGATCCCCTCTTCAACAGCCGCTTTGGTCGCTGAGAGTGCATCGTCTACACGGTCTTTTTTCTCTTTCATCTCAGTTTCTGTTGCTGCGCCTACTTTGATAACAGCAACGCCGCCTGAGAGTTTCGCAAGACGCTCTTGGAGTTTCTCTTTATCGTATTCGCTCGTTGTTGCGTCGATTTGTGTTCGGATCTCTTTGATGCGCATCTCTACGGCTTCTTTGTCTCCTGCACCATTGACGATGGTTGTGTTGTCCTTGCTGATAACAACGCGCGCTGCTTGACCAAGGTCTGCTACGGTTGCGCTGTCCAATGTGCGTCCAATCTCCTCAGAGATAAGCTGTGCACGGGTAAGAACGGCAATGTCTTGAAGCATTGCTTTGCGACGATCACCGAATCCCGGAGCTTTGACTGCCGTAATGTTCAATACACCGCGAAGTTTGTTGACAACGAGAGTTGCTAACGCTTCACCCTCAACATCCTCAGCGATAATCAGAAGAGGACGTGAGCTTTTTTGAACCTGTTCAAGAACCGGTAAAAGGTCTTTAAGATTTGAGATTTTTTGATCGAAGAGGAGGATAAACGGATGATCCAACTCTACGGTCATTTTCTCGCTGTTATTGATGAAATAAGGGCTGAGGTAACCACGGTCGAATTGCATCCCCTCAACGACGTCGAGTTCGTCATTAATCCCTTTGGCTTCTTCAACGGTGATAACACCGTCACGTCCTACTTTTTCCATTGCTTCCGCGATCATTGCACCGATACGCTCATCCGAGTTTGCAGAGATAGTCGCTACTTGGGCAATCTCTTTTTTGTCATTGATAACACGTGAAGCGGCTTTTAGCTCGATTAAAATCGCTTCGGTCGCTTTGTCCATTCCCCGTTTTACTTCGATCGGGTTAGCCCCTGCTGTGATGTTGCGAAGACCTTCTTGGAAGATAGCATTGGCAAGGATAGTTGCTGTTGTCGTACCGTCACCGGCTTCGTCCGCTGTGTTGGAGGCAACTTCTTTTACGAGCTGTGCACCCATATTTTCCAATGGATCTTTGAGTTCTACTTCTTTTGCAACCGATACACCGTCTTTGGTGATCATTGGAGCACCATAGCTGCGCTGGATAAGAACATTGCGACCGCGTGGCCCCATAGTTACTTTGACAGCATCGGTAAGTTTTTGTACCCCTGCTGCGAGTTTATTGCGTGCATCGTCTGAAAAATGAATCTCTTTTGCCATAGTTTTATCCTTTTTTGTTTTTATATTTTTATTGTCATTCCGTGCTGCGACACGGAATCCATTGAGAGCGTGGATACCGTATCAAGTACGGTATGACAAATGATGGATATATTCGGTTAATTAGACTTGATATTATTTGACAATTCCGAGTAAATCGCTTGTTGCGATGACCAGGTAGGTTTTGCCATCAAGAGTTAACTCTGTCCCTGCATATTTACCGAAAACAACAACGTTGCCTTCTTCTACATTGCTGACCTTGTCACTGACCGCTATTACAGTACCTGACGAAGGTTTTTCTTTTGCATTGTCAGGAATAATGATACCTGATGCGGTTGTAGTTGCCTCTTCGAGACGTTGAACCAATACACGTTTTCCAAGTGGTTGAAAATTCATTGTTTTTCCTCTTTGTATTTAATGACGGGATTGTACACGAGTTTGGATTAATAGTCAACACCTTTAGTCCTATTGACTCAATACTATTTAGCCAAAAAATATAATTTAGAAATGTTATTACTTTTAGCTAATAATAAGCAATGGGTTACTATAATTCCACCCTTATTCAATTCTACATACAAGATGTCAGGGTAGCTCAGCTGGTTAGAGCACTGGTCTCATAAGCCGGGGGTCGGGGGTTCGAGTCCCCCCTCTGACACCAACATTTTATGTGGATTTTACTAAGAAAACCCCTATTTTACGGACTTTCCTTTTTCTTCAATTTAACCTCAAAAAAACTCTTTTTTTAACTTTAACAACTTTCTGACTTTTATTTGACAACTTTTTGACAACTTTGGAGTCAATTGTGAAGTATGTTTTTAAAAATCAATCTGGATATAAATTTTGTAGAAAGATTCCTAACTCTGATAAACAGTTCGTTTTCTCCTTAAAAACCAAGAACGCAAAAATAGCCAAAAAAATATCAAGTCTGTTTCTGATAAAATCGTTCTCATATTTTTTATTACTACAAAATTTAACAAGAGAAGAGATTGTGATTAGATTTCCTGAAATAGAAGATGCCTTAAAAGTATATAAGCATGAAGCATTAAAAGAATATTCAACGCTTGAAAAACAACGCCATGAACATCTTTCATTTGAGAATAAGGACGGTTCTCACCCAGATTCAATTAAACATTGGAGTGAAGAATTCCATGGACATGTTTGTGGTCAGAAAACTGAAAGACAAACACACGAGTTAGGTAAGAAAATATTAGCAAGAGCAAGTCAGCATTTAAAAGTCTTTTATCAAACCATAACAGATGAAGAAAGAACTATTTTCTTCCAACTACTATTAAAAAATGAGACAAAAATATTAAAACAAGATTTGAAGAGAGCTAAAGAATATTTTGATCTTGACTATCAACTTGAAGAAGAAAAGTCGAATAAATTTGAACAGATTGTTCAGCAGTTAATGCTTAATAATGTTGTGTCTGGATCTATGGGCAATAAAGATCAATCTGATAGTATTGAAGTTGTAACCATTAAAACTAATGAAGAAATGCTTGCAGAATTTTGTAAAACTCCAGATATTAAAGCTAAAACAAAGCATGAGTTACAAAAAGTTCATTCTTCAATAGATGTACTTTTTCAATCCAGTGATAAGGTTAGTCTTGTCGATTATGATATGGAAGATTTTAAAGAATTTTGGAATGCGCTATTGTATACACCAAAAGGTGTTGCTTCTTATCCAGATGTTTTTAATGATTATGAAAAAAATTATTTTGAAATAGCAAAATCTTTTGAAAATGAAGAGATACAAGTAGAATACCCAGAAAGAGTGTTTGAATTTCAAGCCATACGAACTCTAGCAGAAAAATTAGCAATCGTCAGAAAGTTTCTAAGATTTTGTGTTAAAAAACACTACTTAGAAAAAAGTTTATTGGAGGATGAAGATTTTGATCCAAGGCATTTTGCAATAAAAGCTACTGCATCCCTAAAGCGTCTTCCGTATCACAATAGTGAGCTTCGAGGAATGTTTGCAAGGTTTAAAGAAAAAAACTTTTTTATCAAAAATATTGCAAATTTTTATCTTCCAATGATTGCGCTGTTCGCTGGATTGCGAATGGAAGAGATTGCGCAGATGACCGCAAAGCACATAATCAATGAAGAGGGGATTATTTGTTTTAATATTCATGGAAGATTAAAGACAAAGGAGTCAAAAAGAAAAGTGCCTATTCACGAGTTTTTGATAAATGAGTTAAGATTTTTAGAGTACGTTGAATCACGAAAAGATGAGGCAATGCTGTTTGATATGAGAGCTGTGGTGATAAATGGAAAAGTAAAATATTCACACAAATACGTTGAAGCGTTTTCCGAATTTAGGAAAACATTTGTCGAGCCAGTAAGAATTGAAGACGACTTGATTACATTTCACTCGTTTAGGCATACGTTTGCAACATTTGCTGCAAGAGGTAAAGTGCAAAAGCATGACATAACCGACTTACTTGGACACAAGCAACCAAAAGATGACCAAACGTTAGGTTATATTCATGCGGATATAAAAGATAAATATGGATTTATTCATGATATGAATATTTCTGAAATAAAAGATGATTTAATGAAAATGGCTTTTGATTTTAGACAAGTATCAAAAGAACTTTTTTAGGGGTTATCGAGAGCAAAATTACTGTCACTTATGGCTTATAAATGACAGTAAAAACGGCTCAAAGTGACAAGTTAAATAAAGTGTCACTTGTGTAATTTTAATAATATTTTACAACCGTTCTCATGTTGATCTTAGCTTTCCTACTAATCGAACTAACGCTAACTTTGATCCCATTATCCTCTAAAAATTTTACTGCTTCACAAATTTTTTTCTGATTTTCTATCTGACGTTTCAGGGCTGAGATTCGTCTTGCTTCAATCAGTTGAGCTCGTGCTTTTTCTTGATCCCGTATTTCATTAGTACGTTGTGCTGATAATCTCTGTCTTCGTTTGGTTTCTGCTTCGTACTCTTCAAATGATAAATTTGAC
Source organism: Sulfuricurvum sp. (assembly GCA_030696285.1). GTDB lineage: Bacteria > Campylobacterota > Campylobacteria > Campylobacterales > Sulfurimonadaceae > Sulfuricurvum. The sequence goes on from JAUYSQ010000166.1 coordinate 4,476, forward strand.
ATTGTAGGAAAAGCCATAACGCCTTCATTAATTATTTTTTGCTCTGTAGGTAATGTTCCAAATCTTATTAAATTGTTTGACCAATATATATGAACAGAGGCAGAAATCCCTTGCAACTCATCTCTCTCAAGTGGTGTCTCGCATCTTGTATTGGTTTCTATTAAGTAATCTAAAATTTCGCTAGCATCTAAAACGGAAAAGCCTTTAGCAAATCGCATGGCACACGCAAAAAGATAATTATTTCTATTACCTACTACGAGCTGGTTATCGTCGATGCTGACCTTTGTTTTGCGAACCTTTTTGAATGATTCACGCTTCTCTGGTAACAATGATTTAAAATCACTTAGCTCATAATTGATCTGTTCTGAATATGTGTGCTCATGTAATAATGGGTTTCTCCATACACCACGCAAACGATGCGAGCCATTTATATCACAACCTAAAAGCTTAGTGATTGCTATTTTGATATTCCTTAAATACTCAACCGCTTTTGCTTGGTGCATATACACATGATTTTTTAAATGATATGCAA
>JAUYSQ010000168.1 GCA_030696285.1 Sulfuricurvum sp.
TAGTATTTTCGTCATTCCCGCGAAGGCGGGAATCCAGCTAGACCTCCTCTTTTAAACCTAATTACTTTCTTTAAACCCATCTTCGCTATAATCGCGACAATTTTACCCAAATGAGAGTAACCCATGATGGACGTACGCGAAGCTTTTTTAGCCTTTTTTGAATCAAAAAACCATACCCGTGTGGCGAGCTCGCCTCTTGTTCCCGATGATGCAACGTTGCTCTTTACCAATGCTGGTATGGTTCCGTTTAAGTCTATTTTTACGGGCGATATTCCTGCCCCTGCCAATCCGCGAGCGACCAGTTCGCAAACGTGTCTGCGTGCGGGCGGTAAGCACAATGACTTGGAAAACGTCGGTCATACGGCGCGGCACCATACTTTTTTCGAGATGCTGGGGAACTTTAGTTTCGGGGATTATTTCAAAGAAGAGGCGATTGCCCATGCATGGGAGTTTATTACGCAAGTGATGAAATTGCCTGTGGATAAGCTGTGGGTAACGGTGCACGAGTCTGATGATGAAGCGGAAGAGATGTGGAAGAAACATATTTCAGCCGATCGTATCATGCGTTTGGGGGACAAAGACAACTTTTGGCAGATGGGCGATACGGGTCCGTGCGGTCCGTGTTCGGAGATTTTTGTCGATCAGGGTGCGGAACATTTCAATGGACCTGAGGATTATATGGGGGGCGATGGGGATCGTTTCTTGGAAATCTGGAACCTCGTATTTATGCAGTATGAGCGTAACGCGAAGGGTGAGTTAAAACCGTTGCCAAAACCTTCTATTGATACGGGTATGGGATTGGAGCGTGCTGTTGCCGTTCTTGAAGGGGTTCGAAGTAACTACGATTCTACCTTGTTTATGCCGATTATTCGCAAAGTGGAAGCCCTTATCGGTAAGCCGTATGATTATGCGAGCGGTGCATCGTACCGTGTTATCGCCGATCATATCCGTACCGTAACATTCCTTTTGGCTCAGGGGACAAACTTCTCGAATGAGGGGCGCGGCTATGTTCTTCGCCGTATTTTACGCCGTGCGGTTCGTCACGGATATCTTCTCGGATTTACCAAGCCGTTTATGTTTGAGATTGCGGATACCGTAGCCGAACTTATGGGGAAACAGTATCCGTATATCGTCGAAAAACTTGCTGTTTTAAAAGAGCAGATTATGCTGGAAGAGGAGCGTTTTTTCAAAACCATCGCATCCGGGATTGAGTTGTTCAATGAAGAACTCAAAAATACGAAAGAGACGTTTAGCGGTGAAGTAGCGTTTAAGCTTTACGATACGTTTGGTTTTCCGTTGGATTTGACCGAAGATATGCTCAAAGAGAAAAATCTCGCACTTGATACCGATACGTTTGAAACTCTTATGAAAGAGCAGCGAGTCCGTGCAAAAGCGGCATGGAAAGGGTCGGGAGATACGGCGGTCGAGGGTGATTTTAAA
>JAUYSQ010000187.1 GCA_030696285.1 Sulfuricurvum sp.
CTCAAGCGTTTTTGCTGTCTCTTCGTGCTCTTTTTTCTCTTCTTCGCTCTCTTCGAGAACGGCATCGGTGACGTTGATAAATTTGTACTCTTTGTACTCGCTTACCATCGGGAATACGATTGTGTCGATCTCTTCGTTCAATACGAGGACATCAATCTCTTTAGACTTGAAACGCTCCAACGACGGAGAGTTTTTGAGCATTTGGAGAGACATCTTCGCTGTGATGTAATAGATCTCTTTTTTCTCAGCATCGACACCCTCGACGAATTTGCTGAACATGACCGGCTCGGCAGAATTTAAGGTGTTGAGTTTGAGGAGCTCTAGGATTTTTTCACGGTTCCCCATATCGCTGTAAAGTCCCTCTTTGAGGACATTGCCGAACTCTTTGTAGAATGCGTCGTATTTTTCGGTATCGTTTTCAGAAACTTTGGAAAGTTCGCCCAATACTTTTTTGACCGATGCGTTTTTGATTTTTGCCATTACACGGTTGCTTTGCAAGATTTCACGGCTGACGTTCAACGGAAGGTCGGCAGAGTCGATCACACCGCGAAGGAAGCGGAGGTAGGTCGGCATAAGCTCTTTTTCATCGTCGGTGATGAATACACGATTGATGTAGAGTTTGATACCGCTTTGGTAATCGACGCGGTACAAGTCCATCGGCGCTTTAGACGGTACGTAGAAGAGGGTGGTATATTCTAATGCACCCTCGGCTTTGTTGTGCATCCATAGCAACGGTTCGCTTGAATCGTGTGCGATGCTGGAGTAGAAGTCTTTGTACTCCTCTTCGCTGATGTCGCTTTTGCCGATCGTCCACAATGCGTTTGCTTTGTTGACTTGGACGTTTTTGGTTTCGTTGTGCCCTTTTTCTTCGCCCTCAGCTGGGGCTACCCACTCCTCTTTGTCCATGAAAATCGGGAACGGGATGTGGTTGCTGTATTTTTTGATGATACTTTCGATACGGTGGGTCTCTAGGAACTCTCCCTCATCGTCTTTTAGGTGCATAATGATGCTTGTCCCGTGAGTATCACGCTCTGTGGGTTCAAGATCGTACTCCGACCCTGCCATTGAGCTCCATTTGTAGGCTTGCTCTTCTCCGGCTTTACGGCTGATCACTTCGACTTTGTCCGCTACCATAAATGATGCGTAGAAACCGACACCGAACTGACCGATAAGGTTGGAGTCTTTTTTCTGATCGCCTGAGAGTTTTTCCAAGAACGCTTTGGTTCCCGATTTGGCAATGGTTCCGAGGTTTTCTACAAGATCCGCTTCGTTCATCCCGATACCGCTGTCAGAAATCGTGAGGGTTTTTGCCTCTTTGTCGATAATGATATCAACACGTGGACTAAAGGCTATTCCTTTATAGGCGTCATCAGTGAGGACGAGCATATTGAGTTTA
>JAUYSQ010000188.1 GCA_030696285.1 Sulfuricurvum sp.
TATACTGATCCCCTTTTGCGGTCAAGACCCCATTTTCTTTTGTAACCGTAACCACATTCATATTTGACTGCATAAGAGTCTTTTTGAGCCCTTCAAAAAGCTCATCCAAACTGCACATGACATCTCTTTGTTTGTACGTTGCATTCCCCTGATTGATACCATTTGATACAGGTTCAGCCATAGCACCACTTAAAAAAAGAATAGCCAGCAATAATAATTTTTTCATATTATTTCTCCGCGATAACAGGCAATTTACAACTAAACGTTCCTATGTGCTTTACTTTTCCATTCACAAATTTAACGATTAGATTATGATACGTACGATTCTCTGTCTTGGCATCACAAACATCCCCTTCATACTTCCAAATCTCTTCATTATTGATTCTTTGTATGCTTGTCGGTTTCATCGGCATAAGCGCACTTACCGTACTTTGATTCATATCATTGGTTATTTGGTACGAATTACCGATAACATCTGCCAGAGGAAGCTGTTCTTTAGCACCACACCCTACGAATACTGCTCCAACAATAGCAACCGACATAACCCTTTTTAACATACCCGCTCCTTGAAAAATTTAATCGAATTCCCCGACTCTGTATGTATTATATCGTTTTTTTTTATTTCATCAATTCACTCAGCTGATCGACACGCTCCTGATAGCCGCTCACCCTTATCAACTCTACCTTACCTCAAATGAATAAGCCACTCTTTAATATTGATTTTGCATATTTTCAGACCATTTGAGACAATTTCTTCGGTCGATTCATCACACAATCGCGTGCAAACAACGTCGCTAAGACCAAGTTCATCCATTGTTTTGGAAAAGGGTGCCAATTCTCGTTTAAGTGTTTTTTCATCCGAAACAGTATTGGCGACTTGAATCAATTCGACTATTTTTCCCTCTTTGGTCACCACAAAATCAATCTCTAAATCATTTGCCGTTTTATAATAATAAGGGACAAATCCTCGTCGTTTGAGTTCCAAAAAGACAATACTCTCCATATCAGCACCTAGCGTTTGAAGACCTGCAACCCGTAAAATATTGGATAACCCTAAATCAATAGTATAGTATTTTTTTAAATTAGCGATTTGTTTTTTGAGCGAATAGTCAAATTTGCGCAGTTCAAAAATCATATACGCTTTTTCAAGGTATTCCACATAATCGCTTGCCATATCATGCGAAATTCCAAAATTATTTTTTAGTTTAGTAACACTTTGAAGTGTACCGCTGTTGGCCATTAAAAATGCAGCTATCTCTTCAAGCTTGGAATAGTTTTTCAACGCGAATCGTGCCACAATGTCTTTGAGTAAAATCGAGTCTTTATAGCTCGCCAAAAGCTCTTTTTTTTCGCCTTGAGGATACGATAGAAGCTTGGGAAAGCCTCCCTCTTTGATAAAGAGATTAAACTCTCGGTTAATTGCAATGCGGCTGTCTATCCACTCCAATGTAGAGGTTATTGTCATCCCTTTAAAAAGCAAATATTCATTAAAGCTAAGAGGATAAACATCCACACTAATATATCGACCGCTAAGTGCCGTTCCAATTTCACTGCTTAGGAGTGAAGAGTTGGAACCGGTAACGGAAATATGCGATGTTTTTAATGCCTGCTCTTT
>JAUYSQ010000200.1 GCA_030696285.1 Sulfuricurvum sp.
CCTTGTTTATCTGGGGTGTTTCCTTGGCTATGGTTGAAGTCTCACTGCCTTGGATGGAACATGATATTAAATGGCATATCGTCGCCATGATGATCTTTTTCTTATTTGTCCTGGTGATTATGCTGGTGAAAATCAAACGACGGATCAAGGTATTGCTCAAACGTATTGCCCAGATCGAAGAGGAAGAGAAGCGTGACCACGATTCTGTATAGAACCGTCAATGAGAGGGAGAGGTATTACACAATACAGCTTCTTCCCAATCTCTTTGGGGAAACCTTGGTCATACGCAGCTATGGAGCTAAAAAAAACAGTAAAGCAACCCGAACCATTCAAGAGGTCTATACCAATGAAGCCGAGGCACACAATAAAGTCGATGTGTTGATCGCATCCAAACGCAAACGGGGGTATCACCCCTTTGATCATAATTAAAAGGAAGTTGTCATGAATACTAATCTTTTCATTCTAATCCTCATTGCAATTGTCACCGGTATCTTTACTCTTTGTTCTCCTGTCTGTAAAGTAAATTGTCCTACTGAAATCATCTTTGGCGGGGTATTGGTACTGATTGGTATTGCAGCAGCCATTGGAAGATGGCTTAATAACCGTGATACCAAACGCGGCTGGTGTGAGAGCGGTATCACGCAAGAGCAAATCGATGCCTATGGGCATAAAAACAACCAAGGAGAGTCCCAATGTTAATATTAACCCTTATCGGATTACTCATAGCAGCATTCGCCATCTATACGTTCATCCTATGGTTCAATAAATACACCTATCATCATGCACAGTATGAGTTCTTTACCAGAGAACACTCCGTTTCCATGGTGTTCTCGTATGCTTTGATGTTTTTTGGAAACAGTTGGATGCAAACGGCATTAAAGAATAATGACGATTGGCTTAACGGTGCAATCGTACTGGCAGTTGGAGTTGCTCTTCTCTTGGGAGTGATTGTCAATAACTTCAAACAAGCCCCAAGACTCTATGCCATTGCAGGTTCTTTGGCACAAATGGTTTTTTACATTCCCATTACTATTGGTGCGGTAATAATTGTAGCTGTAATGGTGGCATGGTTCTCAGAGACAAAGCCCGTTTACAACATCAACGGTCGTGATTGAGATTCCATGTTGAAATGGATATTTATCGGGATGGTGTTTTTTATCCCTGGGTTTGTGTTTGCTCTAACAGGAGATACCACCAAGGATTGGATAAACAGTGCGTGTGCATTCATCCTTGGATTTTTAGTAAGTTACATCGTCTTGTATTCCAATGACCCAAAGATAAAACGGTGGCTGGGTTGGTTTTAGCAGCACAATAATAAAAAATGAAAACAAAAATAAAAGGATTCACCATGTCACAGACATTACAAATCATCAACATAATCGTACTCGTTGCCGCTATGTGGTTTGCACTGTACAGTCTCTCCAAAAGCGATAGAGCACGTAAGAAAAAACAAGCTCAGGATGAGGAAGAGATGCAACGTTGGGAAAAAGGTGCGGAGATAGCCAGTCAAGATAAGGACTATATGGCGTTTGTCCATGACTTTACCGGTCTTGGTCCCAACTATGATCCGACAATCCCCCATGAAAACATAAACCTTCAAGGTAAACCATACGACAGAGATGAGTGGCGATACACAATGCCTGACTCTGCCATCAAACATTTAGAAGAGTGTTTCGAGGGCGATGGTCATAAAGTAAATGCTATGAAGAGGGCCATTGAACTTTCCATCGAGCACTATACCTATGAGATGGAGGATGATACACAGTGCGTCCGCATCATCGAAGAGCGGGTATTTCGTAATCCGAAACCCTCAGAAATATTTGATATAGAGGAATATAAGCAATACCGCGAAGAACGAGATGAAAAAGAGAAGGCAGGTGACGCAACATGATTAAAAAATATTGGAAGAAAATCGCCTTGCTGCTTATAGGTTTGGATGTTGTCGTATTTGGCAGCTCATTAGTGTTCAGTGCTTTTTGGGCACTGGGCGGACAGTAAAAGGAAATAAAGATGCAATCACTACAGGTAAAGCTAACCTATCACGCCCAAAAACGCATCAGTAAGCGTTTGGGTATTAAGACCAAAGAAGCAGCATTGCGGTTTGCGCAGGATGTTGTGACAAATGGGAAGATTGTTTCAGGGCAATCAT
>JAUYSQ010000192.1 GCA_030696285.1 Sulfuricurvum sp.
ATGGACATTGAAGCCTCCTTAATGGGATTACTCATAATCTACCCGCTTAATGGGCAGAATCCTTAAAGTTTCCTGATGCTATGAAATAATTCATGCACTTCATATATTATAAAGTAATTCAAAAAAGAAAGTTTTGATCTAAGTCAAGAAAGAGGTGAAAACGCTAAAAAGCGTTTCGAATAGCATTGGCTTTTTGGAGATTATTTTTAAGTTTTTTAAGACGCAACGAGGTTTGATGCAACTCTTCGCTCACTTGGATCATCACATCCTCGCTTTGTTCCAACAACGCTTCGGCTTCAGGAGTCGAACCCACTAAAATAGCTGTCGCCGCTTCACTTTTTTCTACCGCATCGGTCGCACTTTGGAGGGCTTCTTCAACATTAGCTAAAAAATACTCAATGTGTGAGCAGGCTATATCGAGTTCATTACCCTGACAATCAATATTTTCTACTCCGCTAATCGTTTGTGAATGTTCCAAAAATGTTTCAAAATTACGCTGAATTTTTAATGCTGTGCGTGCCATATAGAGAATGATTACAAAAGAGATAAACGCTAAAAGCATCTGAATACGATGTGCCAAAACCCGCTTTTCCATCATGTACGCTTCGTATTGGTTCACCGCTTTGTCCATCAGTTTGAGAGTAAGATCTCCATTTATATAGATGGTTTCTAAATCATACAAGTTGTGATCACCTTGCAAATAACGGTCAATCAATCCCCCCATCCGATTCCAGTGGGCATGCACTTCCATCATCGTTTTTTCAATTTGAGCGTTTTTAAACCCTTCATATTCCGATGTTGTTACGCTGAGTTGTTTAAAATTACGGTCAAATTCTTCACGAGTATTTTGCAGTTGTTCATAAGCTCCCTCTTTATCTAGCAACAAGCGATGAAGTTCGAGGACGGTACGCTGCGAGAGCATCCGCTGTTTTCCTGCCGTATTGATTATTTTAGCGTCAAGCTTTTGACTCGAATTCAGCCAAATATCGACCATAATGATGATAATGAGATTAAGGGATAAAACAGCAACCATCCATCGCACTTTTGTCGTAATTGATTGCATCACAACGCCTCCTTAAAATAACGGGGTAACTCATCTCTCGTCAAAATAATCGTTTTATGATCCTCTTCCATGATTAATCCCAAGCGGATAAATTTTGCCAAAACTCTTGAGAGAGTTGCGGGCTGGATGTTGAGCCGATAGGAGATTTCTTGTTTTTTGAGACTATTATATAGGTCTAAATGCTCATAGAGCATCTTTGCCACTTTTGCCGTTACATCGTATACCATCCCCATATTAACCATACAATCCACCATCTGTTTTTGACGGGCTAGGAGATTGACAAGATTGATGAGCAAGGTCATATCATTTTTTACCGTCTCCTTAAAGAGATTCAAATCACAGGAGATAACACGACTTGGAGTTAAAAATTCAACATTACTAAAGCAGCTGACATGATCGCACTCCAATGTTCCAATATTGGTTAAAAGCGATTGATTCGAAAGGGTATATAAAAATATCTCGTTTTCAAATCGATCGACTTTGTAGAGCTTTACTTCACCCTCCACTAAAAAGTAGACACGATGAATATCATCATCTTCAAATACCATAAGATCTGAGGTTTGATACGTTTTAAGTTTTGCGGTTGATGAGAGAGTAATGAGTTTAAGGGGGTCACATTTGCTAAAAAAATGAAGTTCGTCGAGTAGTGACACAGTATCCCTCTCTTAAATCTGCCTCAAAAGAGGCAAGCTTCAGTGCCTTAGCGGCTAGCGTAGCCAAGGGGATTTATTCCCTTGGCGTTTAAAATCAATGGACTTCTGACCAGATTTTACGTTTCCACAAATAGGCCAAGATTGCAAATACAAACGTATAAAGCATTACCCAAAGGCCAAGGCTTTCACGTTCTGCTTTTTTCGAATCTCCAATTTCTTCCATATAAGCGATGACTTCTTCTTGCGCTTTTTCATTCAAACCGACACGTGGCATAGACGTTCCCGCCAACAACACTTGCGGATCATTGATAAAGTTATGCAAGTAGTGCTCTTTACGACTCTTGAT
>JAUYSQ010000212.1 GCA_030696285.1 Sulfuricurvum sp.
GCAATGGCATCAAGCAGCACAAAGTCACCAGATTGCGAAACAAAATGCCCTCACGGCGAGTATCAAGGTGTATAAAGCGTTTGGGGGAGGATGGGAGACATCAAATAATGATCTCCCTGTATTAAGTTTACTTCCTTCTGGACGTTAAACCATCGCAACCGCATCGATTTCAACCAATGCATTCTTCGGAAGCGTTTTGACTGCAACGGTTGAACGCGCCGGTTTATGCGATCCAAAAGCTTGCGCATACAGCTCATTTACCGCACCAAAATCATCCATATTATCCAAAAATATCGTTGTCTTAATGACTTTATCAAGAGAACTTCCTGCCGCTTCTAAAACAGCTTTAAGATTTGCCAATACTTGCGTGCATTGTTCTTTTACATCACCCGTAAGCATTTCACCTGCCGGGGTAAGGGCGATTTGACCTGAGGTAAACACCATTCCATTAGCAATCATCGCCTGAGAGTAAGGACCGATAGCCGCAGGAGCGTTGGGAGTTTGTACAATTTTCGTCATAAATAAACCTTTATTTTTTATATTTTCGAAGCGCATCGTCGAGAATGGAGTTGTAATCTTCAGCTCCCCAATATCCGGGGATTGAATACAATACTTTACCGGTTTTTGGATCGAGAAAATAGCTCATTGGAACCATTTTCGCACTCAAATTTTTAGGGTAAATGCTTTTATCTTTTATCACGTTAACCGCTTGAAAGGTTGTATTAATACGCGCGACTACTTCATCGTCTTGCAAGGTTGTTGCTTCGAGTTTCCGACACCAGCGGCACTGCTCACTCGTGATCAGGACCATCAGAGGCTTCCCCTCTTTTTTTGCTTTCAAAAGAGCTTGATCGTACGAACTGTTCCACGTAATGTCTGCACCAAATACACTAAAAGCAAGTAAACATACCCATAATAATTTTTTCATCGAAATCCCTTTAAAACCGCTATTTTATCAAAATCGTTTAATCAATGTACTGAAAACTTTAGTCAAGTCTTGAACTTCAGCAATAGAGGTTCGCTCATTAGGTGCATGTATCGTGTCATTTTTGACCCCAAACTCGATAACATCAATTCCATACGCTGCAATAAAACGGGCATCCGATGTTCCACCTGCGGTAGAGTGCTTGGGAGAAATGGAGCATATCTCATAGATAGAATCAGTTAAAATCTGTACAATTCTTGTATCCGCATCGGTCACAAACGGCACGGCACTCTGATCTAAAACCAATGTATAATCAAGCCCTGCACAATGGTGTGAAATAAATGCTTCAATACTCTCCACGCTCGTTGCTGTCGAATTTCGGACATTAAACATCATCTTTAGTTTTCCAGGAGAAACATTGGTCGTCTCAATGCCGGAGCGAATATCCGTGATTACAAGCTGAGAAGGGGCAAAATAGCGATCTCCCTCATCCAGAAATGCTCCTGCAATGTTCGGTAAAACGGAAGCAATTTGATGAATAGGATTGATCGCTTTTTCAGGATAAGCCGCATGCCCTTGTTTCCCGTTTAATTCGAGAATACCATTGATCGAACCGCGTCTGCCCACTTTTATTGCATCCCCAAAGGTTGTTTCACAGGTTGGCTCCGCCACCACAACGGCATCCGGGAGAAGATCATGCTCTTTAAGATATTTCAGCACCTCAACCGTCCCAAACTTCGCAGGGCCCTCTTCATCCGACGTCAATAAAAGCGAAAGCGTCCCGTTGAAATTTTCAGCTTCTCGTAGCGCTTGCGTAAAGGCGCTAACACCGCTTTTCATATCCTGTGCACCGCGACCGTAGATATATCCATCCTTTACCGTTGCCACAAATGGATCGGTATTCCACCCTTCCCCCGCAGGAACGACATCGACATGCCCCGCAAAACACAAATGGGGACCTTCACCCGTACGACGATATGCAAAAAGATTTTTCACCCCTTCTTTATCGATACGGATAGCAGTAAATCCTTCGAGATACATTTCAATAAATTCAAGCAATCCTCCATCCTCAGGAGTTTGACTTTTTGATTCAATCATTTTTTTAAAAAGTTCTAGTACGTCCAAATTTGTATCCTCTGTTCCTATAGCTCTATCCAATACAGCCATTATAATCTGCAAGCCATTGATTTTGCCTTTTAACTCTCTTTTGTTTTTATAAATCATTCGATACAATACATCCAATAAATTTAAATTTAAATATTAGGATTTGCACCTCATGAAACGCCCCACACCTCTGAACGAAGAAGTACTTTTTGATGGACGAAGTCTCATTTCTGAAACGGACACCAAGGGGATTATCACCTTCATAAACCGCAAATTCACCGAAATGACCCTTTATACGAAAGAAGAAGCTATTGGCCAACCCCACAGTATCCTCCGTCATCCTGATATGCCAAAAGCAGCATTTGAGGGGATGTGGAAAATTATCCAAGGGGGGAAAACATGGGAAGGGTACGTCAAAAACCTTCGCAAAGATGGAAAATACTATTGGGTCGTGGTTAACATTGTCCCTAAGCTAGATGAGACCGGAGAGGTAATTGGATACATTGCCTCCCGTAAAATGCCGGATCGTATCCGTCTTCAAACCATTATCAATCAATACAAATCGATGATCGATGAAGAGAAAAGCTAACGTTTTAGAGTTTCCGATATTTCATTCATCGCTTCAAAAAGTTTTTCTTTCGTCTCAAATCGCAACTCGACGCGATTAATTGGGACTTCTCCCACCGGATCAAAATCACAGATCAATACATACGCTTCGAGGGTGATTTGATCTTTTTTCAAATCCGCCCACTCCAACGAAACCGATGCACTCTCTCCACCGGCACTGATCAGCGCGGCAGGATAGAGGCGTGTCACTTTGGATAAATCGATCTCACCCTCTGAAGAAAAATAAATCATTTTGTATTAACTCCCAATCTCATTTAAATCATAATGTACACGTATCCAACGATAGTAAAGTGCCGCCGCGAGAAATGCACTTCCAAGAACAACCGCAATCATTCCAAGAGAAACCTGCTGATTCACCAAAAATCCGATGAGGAGTGAAACCAGCCCCCCAGTTGCCAAAAAAATCATATCATTATACGCAACGACTCTCCCGTAATAGTCGTAATGGGTATGCTCTTGCAGGAGCGTATACGTATACGACCACAACGTTGTGGTTACAAAACCCACAAAAACAGATGCAATTAGCGAGAGAAAAAAGTGCTCCATTACTAAACCCCAAAAACCTATTGCAGCTGCTTCAGCAATTAAAAGTATCTCAAGGCGTCGCAGATTAACCCACTCACCCAAAAACAATGGCCCTATAGCTAAACCTACCGCTCGTGAGGCATGAACTAGCCCAATGCCCAATGATACGGCAACAATATCCAAATAATATTTTTCTACGCTCAATACGACCAGCGCATCAAACGCCGTAAAGCCGACCACCGCATGAAAGATCATTAAATGCAGTACGATTCGTTCACGCTTAATATAACGAAAGGCATCTCCCATCATGATGAGAAAACGCTCCGTATTTCGTATTATTTCAACGTCAATCTTAAGGGTAATCACCAATGCTAAGACAATTAAAAAGAGAAGTGCATCTAACAAAAAGGCATATGTTGTCCCAATATAATAAACCACCAAGCCGCCAAGTGCCATCCCAATCGTATACGAAACAGACCAGATAATAGAGTGAATCTCATTGGCATATTGCAATGCTTTACCCTCTAAAAATTTGGGCAATAATGACATTTCAACGGTAAATTGAAAACTTGCCGCTCCCATTCGTATAAACACCAAAAGATACAACCACGTTAACATTGAGATATCATTCACTGCAATCAGAGAAAGGGTACAAAAAATCTCAGTCAGTGCCAAAAAAATCATTAACTTTTTGGGAGAAAGTCGATCAATGATCACCCCGCTAAGCGGTGCTTGCAAAACCCCCGCAAAAAAATGAAGCGCCGCCACAAAAGCAATAATAGATGCATCTGCTTTCATTTGAATGAGCAACGTATAGATGGCAACGTTACTAAACCACGCACCAAAATAGGCAATAAGCTGGATTAGTGAAAGCTGCCTGAGCAACGGCTCATGACGTAAAAGATTCCAATAGCGTTTCATGAGCGTGATACTACCATAGGAGAACCCATCCGAAATTAAAGTTTTTATTTTTTAGGGCGATATTAGTTCACAACGAAAATACTTCACTAAAAATGAGGGAGGGTTATTATGGAAATTCTACAAACGACCGCAAAAATGCAGCAATCGCAAATAAGTAGTCCAAAAGTAGCGCAAACAGCGCCATCACAAAGTGTCCAAGAACTTCAAAAGGCACAGATTCATCAAGAAAAGCTTGCTCAACAAGAGACCAGTGCTAAAACAGAAAAAGTCGGCACTCAAGAGCAAATGGACAAGCTCGTTGACCAACTCAATCGCTCACTGGATCCTTTTAATACTTCTCTTCGTTTTGGTTTTGATAATTCATCGGAAGATTTTTATGTATCCGTTATCGAAACCCAAAGCAACCGAATATTAAGACGCTTTCCACAAGAACAAGCCGAACAATTATTACCAAAAATGCAAGAAGTAACGGGATTGCTTTTTGACCATCGAGGGTAACCTATACCGCACTGATAAAATATGATTTAAAATGTTAGGAGTTGATTTATGTACAACAATAATCTTGCTTACAATACTTATACCCAAAATAATGTCGGAGTCGAATCTCCTGAAAAACTAATACAGATGATGTACGAAGGTATTTTGCGTTTTAACATGCAGGCCAACCGCTCCATCAAAGAGAAAGATATTGAGCGACGTACCTATTGGATCAATCGTTCCAATGCCGTAATTATTGAACTCATCGCTATCCTGGATTACGAACAAGGGGATGTAGCCCATTATTTAGCAGGGCTCTACCAGCATCAGCTACTCCTCCTTATTGAAGCCAATATCTACAACAGTTCTGAAAAACTTGATGAAGTCAATCACGTTATGAAGGGGCTTTTAGAAGCATGGAGAGAAAGCACCAATGTGGCTGAAAAATTTTAAAACAGCAATCATTTTAAAAGAGTTTACTACGATAGATGTCTTGATTGAGCAAATGCCGCAAATGGACTCTTTAGCGCAAATGGAAGAAGCAGCCTATCTTCTCCATCATGCCAAAGAACTTTTAGAGGCAGAACAAATCATAACGCTTCACACACTGCAACAACTTAAAAATACCCTTGATTTTCTCAAAGCTACCGAAAACAGGGCCACTCCTACCATCAATATTAAACTTTAACCTCAACCTCATACTTTTTTTGCTAAAATTGTCCCATTTACCCCACGGTAGTGGAAAATATACATAGTAAGGACAGTTATGAAAAAAGAGGTTAAAAAAGTCGTACTTGCGTATTCAGGCGGACTTGATACCAGCGTCATCCTCAAATGGCTTCAAGATGAATATAAGTGTGAGGTTGTCACATTTACTGCTGATATCGGTCAAGGTGAAGAAGTAGAACCTGCCCGCGCAAAAGCGATTAGCCTAGGGATCAAACCTGAAAATATTTATATTGAAGATCTCCGAGAAGAGTTTGTTCGAGATTATGTATTCCCAATGTTCCGTGCCAATGCTATTTATGAAGGTGAGTATCTATTAGGAACCTCTATTGCCCGACCTTTGATTGCCAAACGCCAATCTGAAATTGCCCGTATCACGGGAGCCGATGCCGTCAGTCACGGTGCTACTGGCAAAGGAAACGATCAAGTCCGTTTTGAGATGGGTTATTTGGGTCAAGACAGCACCCTCACCATCATCGCTCCATGGCGCGAATGGGATCTTAATTCCCGCGAAAAACTTCTCGCCTACGCAGCCCAGCACGGCATTAAAATCGAAATGAGTGGAAAAAAATCACCCTATTCTATGGATGCAAACCTCTTGCACATCTCATATGAAGGTGGAATACTAGAAGATCCAGCCGCCGAACCTGAAGAGAGTATGTGGCGCTGGACAGTGTCACCTCAAGATGCCCCTAATGAAGCAGAATACATCGAAATCGGCTACGAAAAGGGAGATCCTATCAGCCTAAACGGCAAACCCCTCTCTCCGGCAAATATGCTTGAACAACTCAACCTTATCGCAGGACGTCATGGTATTGGACGTGCCGATATCGTCGAGAATCGTTTTGTAGGAATGAAAAGCCGTGGATGCTATGAAACTCCGGGAGGAACCGTGATGCTCAAGGCACACCGAGCCATCGAATCATTAACACTGGACCGTGAAGAAGCCCATCTCAAAGATGAGTTGATGCCACGCTACGCAAAACTGATCTACAATGGTTTTTGGTTTGCGCCGGAACGTGAAATGCTGCAAGCAGCCATCGATAAAACCCAGCAAAATGTTCGAGGAAGTGTACGTTTGAAACTTTACAAAGGGAGTATCATGGTCGTCGGGCGCAGTTCTGACCTCTCACTCTTTAATCCTGAATATTGTACG
Source organism: Sulfuricurvum sp. (assembly GCA_030696285.1). GTDB lineage: Bacteria > Campylobacterota > Campylobacteria > Campylobacterales > Sulfurimonadaceae > Sulfuricurvum. The sequence goes on from JAUYSQ010000212.1 coordinate 6,462, forward strand.
TTTGAAGAAGACTCTGTATATGATCAAAAAGACGCTGGCGGGTTTATCAAACTTAACGCATTACGTTTTATCATTGCCGGTAAAGCACGAAAAAACAAATAAATTTCCAAGGGGATATTATGAGCCAAACCATTACAAAAATTGATCCAGAATCGCCCGAGTTCCAAACTGAGCTTGAAAAAACGATCAAATTTACCGACAAAGTATGTGCCCAGTTCGGCTTTGCCTACAATCCTGATGCTGAAATCAACCAAGGAATTCAATTTGGTTTAACGCGCAATAAACTTATGCACGGCAAACGTTATTGTCCTTGTTTCTTCATCACAGGAAACAAAGAAGAAGATCGTATTTGCCCATGTAAGCCGGCCTTGGAGCACGAAATTCCTGAGGATGGCGTTTGCCACTGTCAAATTTTCTGTACTCCGGAATATGCAGCTTCGCAAGCAAAATCAGAAGAAATCGAAGCAGTTACCCATCAACATTCACGCGGGCTTACCACTGAAGAGTGCGAATTTTTACTTCAAAAAAGAAACATTGATTCGGATGAACTGACAGCTCTCTTCGAGGCACGCGAATTAGGGATGGTAAGCTTTAAATTGGTTGACGTACGTGAATGGATGGAATGGAAATCAGGGCGTATCGAAGGTGTTGATGCTCTTGTTCCTACGAGTAGCTTTTTCCAAACTCTGAACGAAGTTGAGCTTCAAAACAGTGAAAATATTATTCTTTACTGTCACGTAGGGAGCCGAAGCGCACATTGCCAACGTATCCTTACCGATATGGGATACACCAAAGTGTCCAATCTTGCCCATGGTATTGTTGCCTATAATGGCAAAATTGTTCGCGGGTAATTTAAGGAAAAAAGATGAAAGTTTTATTGACTAAAGACGTTAAAGGGGTCGGGAAAGCCGGCGAAATCAAAGAGGTAGCCGATGGCTACGGTAAAAATTTTCTCATCGGTAAAGGGTTAGCTCTCCTTGCAACCCATGAAGTGATGAAAAAATATGAATCAGATCAGCGTAAAAAAGCGGCCAATGAAGCGTCAGAAATTGAACAGTTAAGCGCTATTAAAATCAAGCTGGCAGACGTCAAAGTCACTATCCGTAAAAAACTCGGAGATACGGGGCATCTTTTCGGATCGGTCACCAAAGATGAAATAGCCAATGCTCTTTTGGATCAGCATGGTATCGAAATTGATAAAAAAGAGCTTGATGCCAAACATGGCATTAAAACGGTTGGGTTACACGATTTGGATCTGAAACTTGGTCACGGAATTCACGCAACACTACACGTAGAAATTCAAGGCCTTTCGTGAGCAAAGCTGGATTTGTCGCTCTCATAGGGCGACCAAACGCGGGTAAAAGCACCATGATGAATTGGATACTTGGCGAAAAAATTGCCCTAGTAAGCCAAAAAGCCAATGCCACACGAAAGCGCTCCAATGCTATTGTCATGCACCATGACGATCAGATCATTTTTGTGGACACCCCTGGGCTCCATCATGCAGAAAAACTTCTCAATCAGTATATGCTTGAAGAAGCACTAAAAGCAATTGGGGATTGTGACATTGTCGTCTACCTCGCTCCTGCATCCGACAAAACAGTCCATTATGAAAAATTTTTGGAACTCAATCACCAAAAACGCAAACACATCATTGTTCTTAGTAAAATTGACCAAATTTCTCAAGGTGAGTTACTCAAAAAAATTGGTGAATACAATCAATACAGTAATGAATTTCTAGCGCTCATTCCTATGTCTGTGACAAAAAATGTGGGAAAAAATGATTTGCTCGATACCATTGTGAAACACTTAGATGAGTCTCCGTATCTTTACGATCCTGAAAACATCACCACCGAAATGATCCGTACTATCTACAAAGAGTTCATCCGAGAAGCCATTTTTGATAATATCAGCGATGAAATTCCTTATGAATCGGATGTTTTAATTGACAAAATTGATGAAGATTCTCCTACTGAACACATCCGTGCTACAATCATTGTTGAAAAAGAATCCCAGAAAGGAATTATCATCGGTAAAGGTGGAGCTGCTATTAAGCGTATCGGTAAGAATGCTCGTGAAAAAATCGAACGTCTTGCATCCAAACCTGTTTATCTTGAACTTTTTGTTTCGGTTAAAAAAGGGTGGACAACCGATAAGAAATTCTTAAGTGACTTAGGGTACGAATAGTAATAAAACTCCCATCAATAGCAATATTCCTCTTAAAAGAGGGGGAATTAAAGAAATGATTTAAGTTTCATTTCGTTACAATCAAAGAATCATCACTTTTATTACAAATTTCTTTGTAACTGCCGATTTTAAGGTTACAATTCATGATACGGTTGAGTTTTATTAGAGCAGCCGGTTTTGTGGGATAATTCTCGCACATTTTAAATAGGACACAGGATGAGCAAACAACCTACGTTTTCCACCACCATATCAGCCAATCCTTATCGAAAAGATTTTTATACAGGGTCGCTTAATGGCATCTCGAGTATTGATTCCCCTTCCTTTTCCAAAGAGCAGTATGCTATCTCTTTTTTAAATACAAAGGGTTTTATTTCTGCACTTATTGGTATTAGTAAAAATGTTCCTGACGATGATATTCATGATGCATTGGAGAATAAAGTCTATGAAGAGCTTGCTCTTGATATGGCGGTTGAATATAATATTCAATACATAGAAGCTACCAATCGGATGAGTGAGAGTGAACGATTTTTTCATGTTTTTGTAGTAGATCCACTTACTTTGGAGCAAGAGTTTGCGCCCATCATCGAAGCAATCAAATACATTGATCAAATCATTCCCGTTCCCCTACTGCTCAAGTCACTTTATGTCAAAGAAATTATCCACTCAAATCATGCTCATGGATTTATTTATTTTCAAGAAAACGATGCTTTCTTCACCGTATACAATGAGCAAGAATTTATTTATACAAAATCTCTAAAGTACTCACTCAAACAAATGCATGAGCGGTTCTGCGAACTATTGGGTGAACCAATTGATTTGGTAAGTTTTGAAAATATTCTTGCAACTCAAGGGCTCAATGCCACCAATCCTGAATATCAAAAAAATCTTCTGAAACTATTTGGAGAAATTTTTCTCCATGTTAATGATGTTATAACCTATACGAAACGAGCCTTTGAAATTAAGCAGTTTGAAACGATCTATATTGGAACTGCAGTAGGCAGCATTGATGGATTGGATGAATACGCTCAAACCTATTTAGGACTTAAAGCACACCCTTTTGATTTTGATTATGGATTTAAAACAGCTGAAGGCAATATCGATCAGATTCATCAATTGATGCACTTATACGCACGACTCGAATCCGATGAGCGCTATGAGTGTAACTTTACACTCTTTCATAGACCTCCTCCATTTGCGAAGCGTGATAGCGGAAAATTAATTCTTGTCACTGCTGCGGCATTAGCAACAGCGCTCCTCTATCCGGGGACGTATTGGGGTCTCTCCTACGTTGAAGAGTTTCATTACGCACTTATGAAACAAGAATACGAACACGTTCATATTGAAAAAATGACGCGTGAAGCAACAGTAAATCTAAAGTTAGCCAATAAGAATGCTGCTCAAGCCCTTTTAGATGAGCAAAAAACTGCTTATAAACAAAAGCAAGATACGCTCATTCAAGTTCATGATAAAAAAGTGAATTATCCAATGAAAGCGAAAATTGCAGCCGATTTTACGCGGAGCTTTAACCAATATCGTGTTAAGCTTAAATCACTTGGATACAGTGAAGAGGAGAATACGTCAACAAAAACATTTAGTTTCATGCTGACAGCACCAAAAACGCAAGATATCACTGCATTGCTAAAACATTTAACCGCCACAAAACAAGATCGGTATGATTTTGATTTGCAATTGATTTCATACGACAGTAACAGTTCCACGTATCTCAGTGAGCTCAAGGCGGTACTAAAATGAAATTTAATGTAGAGAATTATCTTTATTCACTGGATCGCTCTCTTTCTCTAAAGAGTGAGCGTGATAAAATGATGTTATTTGTCATGATATTTGCAGGCTTATTCGCCTTTTCTTATCTACTTTTCTGGGACAGTTCGGAAGCTGATTTTAAAATTTCTCACGAAAAAGCAGCGGCTATGGAAACAGATCTTAATAATGACAAACACTACTTGGAAGCCAATCCACCTGAGCGTATTACTCAAATCGAGCAAGAGACCAAAGCCATTGAGCTAGAACATCAGCACTATATTGAATATAATACTTACATCAAAGATCAGTTGGAGCAAGTTTCATCGCTTTATTATGATGAGAGAGTATGGGGCGGATATTTGGATTCTATTTCCAAATATGCACGTGCTTATAATGTCAAGTTGTCTCTATTTGGAAATACCCTCACGACAGATAACAGCTCTTTTGGGCATGTCCTTGATATTACAATTTCGGCAGAGGGTCCTTATAAAAATACTTTGAAGTTTATCAATGCTTTGGAACAGAGTCAACTCGTTGTGGATCTTCATGATATCAATATGACAGGAGAAGCCAAGCTCCACAGTGATCTTAATATCTCAGTATGGGGGATTGTACGACAATGAAAATACTTGCACTAACATCCTTTATTTTTTGTATGGCACTTCAGGCTGCCAATAGTATCAATGCACCTATGGTACTCCCCGTTACCGAAAACGTTACGGTGCTCCAATCCAAAAGCGACAAAGAGCTTGCGTGGGTAGATGAACAAATCCAAGCAATCTTACCGGCGCGGGTTGGTGTGTCCGATGGCTTTATCAATTCACTGATTGACCCTATCAAATATATTCATCCCGTGCGTATTCCAAGTACGCTAAGCTCTCCGATGATGAATCTTTTGGCTCCGCCAAAGCTTGGAAATTTACCGGTAATGCCTACTCTTCCAAAGATCGTAGAGGAACCATTACGGCTGCAAGCATTGATGAATAAATCAGCCCTTGTCAATGGAAAATGGTACAAGATTAATGATTCTATACGAACCTACACCGTGGCAGAGATAAAACCCTCTTCAATTTTATTGAGTGGAAAAAAAGGGCAGCCTTTGATTTTATTCCTCAATAAAACGAATACCAATATTAAAATAAATACAAAATAGGAAAGCAACATGAGATCAGTATTTAACCCCAATACACGCGCGCTCTTACTATCGGTAACTACAGCGGCTTTACTTACAACATCTGTCTATGCGGATTGCACCTATGAATTATTCAATATTGCATCCATCAAAGGAACGACAGTTGGTGAGTTCGTTGATCAAATCAGTGATGAATGTGGTATGAGCGTCATCGTAGCAGATGAGGAAGCCGAAAATATTCTCAAAAAGCAGATGAACAAGACCTATTTAAAAAATCTTACTATCAACGAAGTCTTGGACTTGATTATCAAAGAAAATGATTTGCAATATACCTTGCAAAATAACGTTTTGAAAATTTCCTATCTTACTACCAAGACGTACAATATCGACTATATCACTACCGAGCGAAAAGGAACGGGAAGCACCAATATCCGATTAAGCTCAAACTCAGGCACTACAGCAGGTGCAGGAGCGACCGGAACATCTACCACAACTACGACAGCTACTTCGGCTACTAGAGCTAGTAACAGCACCTCATCGGAATCTGGAACCAATATTACGACAGTGGATGAAGTAAAATTTTGGGAAACATTAGAGCAAGAGGTTAAAAGTATATTGAGCCGTCCTGAAGATCAATACAAGCAACCCAAATCAGCTCCTAGCTTGGATTCAAAAGAGAAACCAGTAGAGGAAGAAGACCGGCATAATATTTTTATCAATAAAAATGCCGGGTTGATCACCGTAACAGGCACCGGTAAACAAATTAAACGTCTTGATACGTACATTGGTGATCTCGAGAAAAAAATGCAGACACAAGTCATGATTGATGTTAAAATGTACAGTGTTGTCTTTAATGATGGGTCAACAACAGGTATCGACTGGGCACAAATCTATAACCTTCAAAACTTTAAAGTAGGGTTTAATAAAGCCGATCGAACCAATGTTGTTGGTGGTACATTCGATACGGCCTATGAGGGAGACAAAGTTCAAACAGTAACGGTAACAGGAGGAACTTCTGCAGAGCCTACACTAGGTCTAATGGATGTTGCCGG
>JAUYSQ010000203.1 GCA_030696285.1 Sulfuricurvum sp.
GTGCGATTATTTTGGGAGTCAGCGCCGACAGTACCAAAGCGCATCGTAATTTTATTGAGAAGCAAGATCTCGGTATTACGCTGCTCAGTGATCCGACGACGCAAATGATGCAAGAATATGGCGTATGGGCAATGAAGAAAAATTACGGCAAAGAGTATATGGGGATTGTTCGCTCAACTTATATTATCGATCCAAAAGGGGTTGTAAAAGCAGTATGGACGAATGTAAAAGTGAAAGATCATGTGGAAAAGGTAAAAGAAGAATTGGTGAAGTTGCAACTCGTCATCCCCGCGTAGGCGGGGATCCAGCTAGATTCCCGCCTACGCGGGAATGACGAAAGGTTTAAAATTTATAACGAATATACGCGCGAATGTCTTGCGCTTTATCTACTGTATAGGCTTCCATTCCAGGCTGAACTGGTGCTCCGGTGTCTCCAAAAAATCCATTACTTCCTGCATAATCATAATCAATATAGGTATAGCGAAGTTGGAAAGTCAAGATGTCATCGACGAGCGGTTCAGTGAAATAAAGCTCATACGCATTTCCGCGTGCAGCGATTTTAGAACCGATCAAAGTATCTTCACCGTAGGTGATCGGACGCCAGTATTGTGAACCATGGTTAAACTCAGCTCCCCATCGACCCTCATCGGTTAGCAAAGATGGAAACTGCGTTCCGATCCAGTAGCTATATCCCGTTTCACTCTCAGGTGATCCCAACATTGTTTTGCCAGCATACGGATCGGTTTTAGACATAGCACCGCTCACGAAGATCATTGAATCATCTAAAAAGTCATTGATGCCATCGCCGATACCATTCATCATTGCAAATGCCGTTGCGGTATGGAGACCACCAACAGTTTTCATTCCTTGAGTCATATCCATTGGATTGACCATATCAATTAAGTTATTCGCATAGGTATATTGAAAACCGCTGCTGTATTGTTTGTCATCATACGGTACAACAATGATTCCAACCATATCTACATTAGAGGTTGTAGTCGCTTGGCTGCTATAAGGAGCGAAGCTAAAACGAGATTCCGCTTCACTCATCCCGCGCCCTGCACAGAGCTTGAAATAGGATCCATCGAGACCGATTAGCTCTTCCGTACCAAATTTTGCACTGGCACCGTCAAACTCAACATTGACAGTGTGGGCAAGTGGTGAAGAAGCTTTTACATCATCACGAAGATTGATGAGATGACCCTCTGTAGATGGACGACGACCGAGACTGACTGTCCATGGGATATCGGCACCGAAGAGCTCGTCGTCAGTGTAGAAGAAATAAGCAGAGCGGACACGGAGGGTGTCATCATACGCCGCTTCAGAACTGATCCAGTCAAATCCTTCCATCCCTGGATAAGAGGGTGCAGAAGGATTTGAAGGGTTAGATAAGGTGCGTTGTCCAAAGGTTTTGTTGTAGGCAAGCTGACCGGTAAAGCTGAGATTTTTCGTCGCCGCGTAGTTCATATTGAGCCATAAACGGTTGGTCAAAAGAGCATCATTCTCATATTTATCACCATTAGCCATGGTGTATTGAATATTGTCATAGCTCGTGCGGAAATCGACTCCGAATTTGAGGTTATTGCCGTTTGTTTTTTTGTTGAGATCAGCTAACTGATCTTTGATATCATCAATTTCTTTGGAGACATCCGCAGTGGTAGTCATCACGGTTTTTTCTGCAGCAGGAGCAACAACGACTGCCGTTTTTTTCGA
>JAUYSQ010000246.1 GCA_030696285.1 Sulfuricurvum sp.
TATAACCAGCCTCGCCTGCTTCGACTTTTACACCCGTTTGCGGATCTAAAATCTCTGCAATAATTCCCGGAAGCGGGAATGTTGCGCATGCCGGTTTGATTGGGGTTGCACCCGGCAATGGCGAAACGATATGTCCCCCCGTCTCTGTTTGCCAGTAGGTATCAACGATGGCGCATTTGCTTCCACCGACTGCTTCATAGTACCATTTCCATGCCGGAGGGTCGATTGGTTCACCTACCGTACCCAAAACTTTTAGAGAGGACAAGTCGTATTTAGCCGGCTCATCTTCACCCATTTTGTGAAGAACGCGGATTGCGGTCGGAGCAGTGTAGAATTGGTTGATTTTGTACTCTTCGACCATTTTCCAAGGACGTCCGGCATCAGGATAGGTTGGAACCCCTTCAAACATCACAGTCGTTGCACCCATTGCCAATGGACCATAAACAATGTACGTATGTCCGGTAATCCAGCCAACGTCTGCCGTACACCAATAAGTATCGTTTTCTTTAACATCAAAAACCCACTCCATCGTCATTTGCGCCCAAAGGATATAACCCGCACTGTTGTGCTGAACCCCTTTTGGTTTGCCTGTAGAACCTGATGTGTAGAGGAGGAACAATGGATCTTCTGCATCCATAACTTCCGCTTCGCATTTGCTTGACTGGTGTTTGATGAGTTCGTTGTACGAGTAATCGCGTCCTGCTACCCACGTAATATCTTCATTGTTTCTCTCAACAACAAGAACCTTTTGTACTGGAGAGTTTGCACCGATTGCTTCATCCACAACGGGTTTTAGCATATAGGGCTTATCTTTTCGGTAGGCACCATCGGCTGTAATGACCACTTTTGCATCGGCATCTTCGATACGATCTTTGAGCGCTTCAGAAGAGAATCCTCCGAATACGATCGAGTGAATGGCACCGATACGAGCACATGCCAACATTGCATACGCAGCTTCTGGAATCATCGGCATATAGATAACAACGCGGTCACCCTTTTTGACGCCAAACTCATTTTTAAGAAGATTCGCAAATTTATTGACGTTGTAATAAAGCTCGAGATAGGTAATGATTTGTTTATCACCACGGTCGCCTTCGAAAATGATCGCCGCTTTGTTTTTGCGAGAAGCGAGGTGACGGTCGATACATTGGTGAGCAACGTTCAGTTTACCGTTCAAAAACCATTTGTAAAACGGTGCATCGCTCTCATCGAGAACTTGGGTATACGGTGAAAACCAGTCGATTTTTTCGTTGGCAAAGTGTCCCCAAAATCCTTCATAATCCTCATGTGCCCATGTCTGAAGGTCATTGTACTCACACATATTTTTAATACGGGCTTGCTTTGCAAACTCTCGGTTGGGTTGAAAAGTTGGTTTTACGATATCGCTCATGTTTAATGCTCCTTAGTATAGTTTAAGTGTGTGTTGTAATTTTATATAGACCATTGCGGTCATAATCGCATCGTTTAATGCGTTGTGTTGACCCATCCTCGGAATGTTCAAATCTCGAAGGATTGTATCGAAGCGTAAATCAATGTTTCCTTGAGGAATCAAAGCAATTTTTTTATCAAAATATAGCCCAGAAACTTCGATTTGTTTATTGGGCAATGTGACCCCAAGCCACGGCTTAATCAAACGATTCATCATCGCCATGTCAAACTCCAGATAATATCCCACCAATGGGCGATTTCCGATGAATTCTAAAAATTTTTTCACCCCCTCTAAAGGTTCAATAGCATGTTCTAAATCACAAGGACGGATATGGTGAATTTTGATACTCTCCACGCTAATCTCTTTGGAGGGCTTTAAAAAAACCTCAAAACTCTGTGACGTGAGGATTTTGTCCCCTTTGATCTTGACTGCGCCGATACTCAAAACAGCATCTTTCTTGGTATTTAATCCTGTCGTTTCGGTATCAAAAACAACAACCTCATCTCCCGTATAAGGTTCAAATAGCCATTCATAATTTGCGTCAAGTAAGCCTCTACGGTTCCATCCACGCAACAAAGATTCAAACATTACACGACCATTCCCAGATGGAAATGATAAGTGAGGAACTTTTTAAACGTATTGACGATTTTAAAGGCATCTTTGAGCAAATCACGATCCGTTTTGCTAAAGAGCTTGGGGTTTACATAGTTTTGTTCATCCGTCATCTGTTTTTGGGAGAGCATCGAGCGTAAACGTATTTCAAGCAACGTATCGTATGCCTCGATTAGCTCACTTGCAAACCGTTTGTCGAAAATGCCGACATTATTAAGTTCTTTGATCCGCTCATTCGTATTGGTAGAACCAATTTTGTGTTCCAACGCCAAAATTCGAACACCGTGAACGATCGCAAAAATTCCCCCTTTTTTGATGTCCAGTTCACTCTGGTGCTCGGCACGTCCCAGAACAAATCCTGAAAAGAGACTCAACGGAGTTTCAAAAGAAAGGGCCGCTTTTGCCAGATGTGCCAGCACATCACTGCGCCCTTCGAACCGTTGTGTAAGATACTCTCTGCATTCAGCCAAAAGGGTCTCATCCCCCGCCACGCATTGCGCATCCAGAAAAATCGAAAGGGAACGGAGGGTATCTTCATTGAGCGTCTCTACCCACTGGGAAATCATCTCTTTGTAGCCCAAAACACTTCGACGCCAGTAGGGATTGCTCACCATAACATTACCGCTGCATTTAGGGAATCCAAGCCGAAGTAAATAGTTATTGAACTGTATCATATAGGGTTCAAAAGCCGCTTCATCGACTCCGTCTTGAATAATCAGGGCATTGTCTTGATCGGTACGCAAGATCTGCTCACCGCGCCCCTCACTTCCCATCACGATCAACGCACACTCTTTTTGGAGCAGTGTGGGGACTACCATCTCGAACACTTTACGATACATCTTTGCATTGAGTTCACTGACCAGCTTAGAAATATACCGGACACGTACCCCTTTCGAAGTAAGCGATTTAATAAGATGCGTCAATGAACGCTGCGCATTTTCAAGTTCATCAATGTTCACGGCACGATCGATCGATGCGGCGATCAAGTGGGTGTGGTTGGCAAAATGGCTCAGTAAATCAAGCTGTTCTAAAATCCCGACGATTCTTTCTCCCTCGGTTACAATCAGCCGTTTTACGCCGTATTTTGTAAACAGAAGCAGTGCATTGAATAAAAAATCACTTCGCTCAATCGTAATCAATCCGTACGTCGCAATCTCGCCAATAGCATCCTCAGTACTTTTTTCTGCTAGAAGCACCTTTTCTCGCAAATTTGTATCGGTAACGATACCGGTCATCTCACCGCGACGAACCACTATCACTTCTGCCTTTTGCTCTGCCATTGTATGCAGTGCCTCTTTGATCGACTGTTTTGCATCGACGATACAGGGGACATGAAGATAGATCTCATCGACACGCGAAACCATAAAAGGGGTCAAATCGTTTTGGTGCTGGCGCTCTTTGAGGTTTTGGTGCTTGGTGATGAAGTCTTGCATAAAGTAGTTTTGGAAGGGTTCGACATCTTGAAGAAGATTGAGAAAAGATTCTTTCGGGAGTTCATAGCAGATCAGATCTTCCGCTACGCTAAAAGTACTTTGGGTATTACCGTATATCAGGGAGTTGGCGTCAAAGCTGTCGCGCTCCCCGTATACATTTTGGAGTTCTCCATCGATCGTCTCATTGACAATCCCTTTAATGATAATTGTGAGTGATTCCGCCCTCACCCTCGGAGCGACCAATATCGTCTCCTTAGGATAATACGCGATGTCCATCTGGGTCATTAATTTTTCGATCATTCTCTCACCCAAAAGGTCGAAAGGATGGATCGACATCAATAATGCCTTTTGATCAAAAAGACTCAAACTGTACTCCTGAAATTCAGTGAAAGAAATCTGCCCCGAACGGGGCAAGCTTCAGTGCCATAGCGGCTAGCGTAGCCGAAGGGGCTTTTGCTCCTTCGGCGTTCAAATCAGTGCTCTACTGCACCCTCTGATCCGATACCGGTTTGGCTTCGGATAAATTGCGCTTCAAACGCCTCTTTCTCTTGTTTAGCGGATTCGCTCTTATCCGTGATAGAGAAGAACCAAATTCCGATAAACGCTGCACTCACTGAGAACAATGCCGGATATTTGTATGGGAAAATCGCTTCCGCATTTTTAAGTACGTCAACCCATACGGTAGGACCTAGAATAACCAATACTGCCGCGGTAAGAAGACCCAATGATCCGCCGAGCAATGCACCGCGAGTCGTAAGTTTTGACCAATACATAGAAAGGAACAAAATCGGGAAGTTCGCACTTGCCGCGATAGCAAACGCCAATCCGACCATGAACGCAATATTTTGATCTTCAAAAGTGATCCCCAAGAAGATTGCAATGATTCCCAAAACAACCGTCGCTGCTTTAGAGACTTTCATCTCCATCAAACCATCTGTTTTACCCTTACGGATAACGCTGGCATAAAGGTCGTGCGAAATTGCCGAAGCACCTGCCAATGTAAGCCCTGAAACAACCGCAAGGATTGTCGCAAATGCTACCGCCGAAATAAAGCCAAGGAAGAAATCGCCGCCCACTGCATGAGAGAGATGAATCGCTGCCATATTGTCGCCGCCGAGAATCGGAGAACCGCCATCTACTGCTTGTTTTGCAAGGTCAAGATATTGTGGGTTTTGGAATACCATAACGATCGCACCGAAACCGATGATAAACGTCAAGATATAGAAATACCCGATAAATCCGGTCGCATAGAAAACCGATTTACGTGCCTCTTTCGCATCGCTGACAGTGAAAAAGCGCATAAGGATATGCGGAAGACCCGCTGTACCGAACATCAGCGCAACACCCAGTGAAATCGCTGAAATCGGATCACTGATTAATGCACCCGGCTCCATAATAGTCAAATCTTTCATTTGTACCGCAGTTGCAAATAACGTCTCGAAGTTGAAGTTATAGTGTGCCATAACCGCGATCGCCATAAACGTTGCCCCTGAGAGTAATAAGAATGCTTTGATAATCTGTACCCATGTTGTTGCCAACATACCGCCGAATGTGACGTAAAGAATCATCAATACACCGACCAAAACAACCGCGATTTCATAATCAAGTCCGAATAAAAGCTGAATTAATTTACCCGCACCGACCATTTGAGCAATTAGATACAAAATAACCGTTGCAATCGATCCAAATGCCGCCAATGTACGGATAGGTGTTTGACGCAAACGGTACGATGCGACGTCTGCAAAGGTATATTTACCAAGATTACGAAGTCGTTCTGCCACCATAAACAAAATAATCGGCCAACCGACCAAGAATCCGATTGAATAGATCAGACCGTCATACCCTTTGGCGTAAACCAAAGCAGAAATCCCCAAGAACGATGCCGCTGACATATAATCTCCAGCGATCGCCATACCGTTTTGAAAACCGGTAATTCCACCGCCAGCCGTATAAAAATCTTTGGCCGTTTTGGTACGTTTAGCCGCCCAATAGGTGATCCCCAAAGTTGCCCCGACGAAGATCACAAACATGATAATTGCCGACATATTTAAGGGCTGTTTTTCAACTGCACCCGTGAGAGCTTCTCCTGCGAAAATAGCCATAGATCCGAGAAGTAAAAATAAAAACGCTTTCATCACTCTCCCTTTGCTTTTGCTTTGATACGGCGAGTGAGTTCATCAAACTCACCGTTTGCCCGTCGTACATAAATCCCCGTGAGGATGAACGCACTGAGGATCACCCCGACACCGATAGGGATTCCGATCGTCGTGACCGAACCTTCAGAAAGAGGGGTTCCCAAAAAAGAGGGATCAAACGCAATGATCAATACAAATCCGAAATAAATCACCAACATTATGATGGTCAAAATCCATGCGAAACGGCTTCGTTCGCTTACCAGTTTTAAAAAGTCCGGATCGCTTTTGATGCGATCTACTAATTCTTGTTTCATACGAGTACTCCTTTAAAAATTATAATTGGCAATAAAACGGTATTCATCCCAACTTGTATCTTCGGCAGCATTTTTGAATTTATCCGGAAAATTCCCGCGTAAACGAAGCTGTAAATTTTTGACTGCTTCAGGCGTCCAGATGACATCAAAACCGGGTTCGATTGTCTTGCCCACAGTATAGGTACTTTTACTTCCAACATCAAAGCTTGCATAGTATGCGCTTGCCGTAACATTAGCACCCATATCTTTAAAGTTGTATCCACCGCTTACTTTCCAAGCTTCGGTTCCGGTCATAAACTGGTGACGAGTAACCATCCCCTGCGTAAAGGCCGGCATACCGCCCCATGGCGTAATCGTTCCACCTTTGATAGCAGCCGAATCACTTTCACTGTTTTGAGAATAGGCAACCGCACCGTTCATATTACCGTACTTGGCAGCAAGTTGAACACCCACATACAAACTGTCCACTTCATTTGCCAAGGAAGCACCGACATCGCTCTCACTGATGAGTTGCGCTGAACCGGTCATTTTAATATCCGGATTCAATAGACATCCCCAGGTAACATCCCCCTGAGCATAGATGGCATTGAGAATATCATGAGCGTAATAATCCCACAACTGAAGCGTTGTATTCGGGAGCCCTTTATAAATTGCTGCTGCCGCTGTAACACCATCCGTATCTTTGCCGATTGCTGCCATACCCATATCTTGGAAATGACCGCTACGATAACCCGTTGTTACTGCTCCATAACCGGCTGTCAATGCCAATTCGCCGCCTGCATACGCATTGGCAAATGTACCGTAATTGATTTTAGAGACATGCGCACCGATTAACGTCAAATCTTTGACATCATTGTTGCTGACAACCAATGCTTCAAAGGTATTTGGCAGCATACGTGCATCATCGCCGCCCGCTAACGGTGTGTTCAGTTCTTGACGACCAAATTTGACCGCTGTATTGCCAAATTTGTACTGCAAATAGGCTTGCCCTACCGTACTGTAACCGCTACTGGTCGTACTGTCAAAAAGTGTAGCATCATTCTCTTTAGCAACAGCACTTTTACTGTCTAACTTATTCGTTGTATAGAACATAGCACCCATGCTAAATCCGCTAAGAGTGCCTGTTTCATATCCAAGCTTACCGCCTAATGACAATCCATCACGAGAATAGTCCGCTGTAGCTCCACTATAATCAATTGAACGGTCAATGTAAAACGCACGGATTTGCCCGCTTGCTTTTCCTTCTTTGAACATGCTTGCCAAATCATCGGCAGCCGAAACGTTCATTACAAGCACTGACGCTAATACTGAAAGACGCAACGTATGTCTCATCTCTACTCCTTCTAGTTTCTTACACTGTCATCATAGAAAGTAAACGTAGCATGAACGTAGCATTTGATAAATTAGAAAAAGTAATCTATAAAAATCAAAATTGAGTAAAAAAAATGAGTAAAAAAGTAACATCTTCTGCTTCTAAGAAGCAAGCTTTAGTGCCCTAGCGGCTAGCGTAGCCAAGCGGGGCTTTGCTCCGTTGGCGTTCAAATCTAATATATGCGTGGAATGTCGATCATGTACCCCAATGCACGAATATTTTGGATGAAATCTTCCTTGAGGCTTTTATTCAGACGGCTTACTTCAGCACGGATGGTCGCATTATCGACGTATTCATCATCCCATATATAGGTTCGAAACTGATCGAAATCGACTACTCTGCCTCGATTTCGTGCCAGAAGATCGATAATTTGAAGTTGCCGTTTTGAAAGAGGCTGTGTTACGTTATCACACAACAGAGTCGATGTGGAAGCATCATACGCGTAGCTTTTAGAAAGGCGTGTATGACTTTGGGGAATGGTACAGCTTTGCATCACTTTATCAATACGCAACGCAAGTTCTTTAAGATGAAATGGTTTTTTGAGATAATCGTAACACCCTAAATCATACGCTCGACTGATCCCCTCTATATCGACGAGGGCACTGATGTAGATTGCGGGAGGACGGATTTTAAGAACATGAAGCTGTTCGAGCAGATCCAATCCGTCAATTCCAGGGACATTAATATCGAGAATCAGCAAATCAAACGTTTCATTCTTGAGCTGCTCCAACGCGTCCGCACCATCTAAGAAGGTTGCAACGCGGTGTCCCAATGCCAATAGGTATTCACTGATGGCATCACTCAGCATCATCTCATCTTCGAGGAGAAGAATTTTCAAATGTTCCCCTTTTTGTTAAACAAATATTCGAAACGGGTATGTTCTACGTTTGAATCGATGAGGATTTTCACCCCTTCTTCATCGCAAATCGATTTGACTAAGCTCAATCCTAATCCAAACCCATCCGTTTTTTTCCGCTCCCGATAGTAGGCTTGAAAAATCTTCTCAACATCGTGAATTTTTTGGGATCGGCTCTGAACCCAGAAATGGCACTCCTCTATACTGGAGCTCACACCAACTCTGATTTTTTCTCCGCTTTTCGTGTATTTTATCGCATTCGTGAGATTATTATCAATAACCCGCTGAAGCTTTGTCTCATTAAAAACTACCCATGCAGGAAATTCAGGTTTTTCGTATTCAAAAGAGAGGTTGGAGAAATGGGCAACCTCATCGAAAAATTCGATCCTTTTTTCAACATACTCACCCAAGTCCATCTCTTTTTTCGGGTACTCGATCTGATCTTTTTTGACTAAATAACTCAAATCATCGTAGATGCTAAACACATTTTTGACCGCCGCTTCGATTTTGGCGAGATAGCGATTACGCCCCTCGTTCATTGCAAATAACTCAATGTTCGCCATAATGACCGAGAGCGGGGTGTGCGTTTCATGGATTGCATAACGGATAAACTGCTTGTGCGACTCCAGCAGCCCCTGCGAAAATTTTTGCTCTTCCTCAAGCGCTTCATTTTTCATCTGCAATGCTTTCGTTTTTTGCTTCACCCGCTCTTCCAAACTCGCATTCAGTGCACGGAGCGACTCTTTTTGTTCATAAATTGTCGAACCCATTTCGTTGGCATAGCCCGCCATCTTTTTAAACTCATTAAAATAAAGCTCGTCCAGAAGAATCGGGTCTGCCTTTTCATGCGCCGATTCGAAAAATTTTAAAAATCGCTCCATATCCCGTGCGATCATGCTGTTGACAATTTTTGAGAGTCCCACAATAAACCCAAACAAAATCAATGCCAATGTCGCGATCTCGACCATTACTTTTATGAGGCGTGTTTTGGGTAAATTTTGATAGGGGAGAGAACTGCTTAGAGGGATGATTTGAGTGATTTCCACCCCATTTTGTGCCATTTTTAAAAAATCTTTGTACTCATCATAAATAAGAAGTGAAGCAAAAATAACGGTGAAAAAAAGGATAAAAACAATCGTATAAAAATTAACCTGATTCAGACTGAGTTGAGACCATCTGCGACTAAACCAATCTCCCATACTTATACCCACTTCTCTCCATTAATGACCTGTATTATAACGAGTTCCTCCCCGCCTCTTAAGATAAATCCACTATAATTGCGAAAATTCCTCAAAAGGACCCCTTATGTTCGGACGCAAAGAACTTAAAATATACACACCCACACCAGAAGAGATGGCAAGCTATCAATGGGCAAAAATGACCACTGCCAAAGGTGTTATGTGGATCAAACTTTATAATGAAGAGACTCCTAATACCGTAGCCAACTTCGCTGCAATGGTAAATGACGGCTATTACAACGGTCTTAATTTTCACCGTGTAATCCCGGGATTCATGGCACAAGGCGGATGTCCTCACGGTACAGGTACAGGCGGTCCAGGTTGGGCAATCCCTTGTGAAACAGCTCTCAATACACACCGTCACGTAAAAGGGACTCTTTCTATGGCACACGCAGGTCCAAACACAGGCGGAAGCCAGTTTTTCATCTGTTTTGCTGCAACTCCGCACCTTGATGGTGTTCACACAGTTTTCGGCGGTATCGAAAAAGATGACGCAGAATCTATGGCGGTTCTCGATAGTATTGCAATGCGCGATGTTATTGAAAAAGTAGAAATTTTGGCGGAAAAGAACTAAACCATGCTCGTCCACATCTGTTGCAGTGTCGATTCCCATTTCTTTATGGAAAAACTGCAGCAGGAATTCCCCGACGAACAACTCGTCGGGTTCTTCTATGATCCCAATATCCATCCTTATAGCGAGTATCAACTACGATACTTAGACGTTCAACGCAGCTGTAAAAAACTGGGTATTGAGCTGATAGAGGGCGAATACGATTATGAAAATTGGATGGACGCCGTCCGAGGTTTGGAAAAAGAGCCTGAAAAAGGGGCTCGTTGCGAGGTCTGTTTTGATCGCCGTTTCGAAGTAAGTGCTTATAAAGCGTTAGAACTGGGTGAAACATCCATGACCACCACCCTCCTTGTTAGTCCTCTAAAATCCCAAGATCAGCTCAAAAAAGCAGGTGATGCGTTTTACGCTTCCCACGGTGTCAAATTTATCGCTTTCGATTATCGTAAAAACGGCGGAAGCAACGACCAAAGCCGTGTCAGCAAAGAAGAACAGCTCTACCGTCAAGACTACTGTGGATGTATCTTCGGACTCACCATGCAGCGCGATCAGCAACACCGACTGATGGATGAGATGTTCTCCCCCATCTCTCGCCAAATCCTCCCCGCTTCCATCGAAGAACGCCTCGAACTCTATACCCATCGCATTGAACTCGAAGAGCAAAGCATCCCGTACCGTATCATCAAAGAGCGATTTTTGAATTATCGGCTTCTTCGTTCATCCATCAGCGTCGACAAAAAAGTCATCCCTTCGTATCCTCTTTTTTATTCGACAATCAACCGTACTTCGACAGAGGGAAAAATCGATTTTGAGATCGACGGTCAGTTTTTCCTCAATCGTGAAGAGGTACGTTTTATCACCCTCGATACGTTTAACGCCCTCACCTCATCAGTCTATAAAAACACGCAAGAGTTGATGTTTAACGCCCCCTCAATCGAAACCGAAATGGCTTTACGGACACAGCTGACGGGAACACCTTTTAATACCTCAGCTATCGTTGTCGTTGATGAAATACCGACCTCGAAAATCACTTTCCTTTTAGAGACGAAAACGTATGACGATACGAGAGAAAAACTTATTCGTTTGTAATTAGCCTGATTTTCGTATAATCTTCACACTACAATAAAAATTCTCCGCCATACCCTATAGGGCACAAGTATCTCTTTGATGTTCCCGACTTGATCTGGAATCCAGCTTTGTCAAATCAATAATCATTGAAAATCACCCTCATTGTAGAGACAAAAAGTATTATTCATTGCTAAAATATTACGATGGGATTGATAAATGGTTGTTTAAATAGTATAATTATACAAATAGACAAAAGGAGTTAAAATGAACATTTCAGCAACTCAACTTAAACAACAATCGCATCTGCTCGATCATGTAAAACAAGAAGATATTATTATTACAAAGCGAGAGAAGCCTTTTGCAGTTGTTATTGATATTGAAAGATATCGTACTCTTATGAAAGAAGCCCAAGAGGGTAAGATTGACCACAAGCTCGCGGCATTATCTCAATTAGGCTCATTTGCATTAGGCGGGAAAGATTTTAGTGATCTAAAAGCAGAGATGGGTAATGACTAAGTATTTTTTGGATGCAAACATTATCCTTGATCTAATCGATAGTGATCGTGGCAATTTGATCACTACGAAAGAATTTGTAAGAGAAGTCATCTTAAAAGGCGATGAGCTGTGTACCAGTTGTGATATCTTCACAACGGTATACTATGTTGCTTCAAAAAAATTATCCTCTCAAAACATCATAGCAGAGCTTGAAAAGCTATTGACGTTTATTGATGTAATCGCTATCGATATGGATACCATCAAAGAAGCAATGGGTTTGATGAAAGAAAATCATGATTTTGAAGACCTGCTTCAATACGTTTGTGCTCTTCGTAGTCGTAGCGATATGATTATTACAAATGATAAAACCTTTTATCGCGGAGAGATTGAAATACGCTCCTT
>JAUYSQ010000255.1 GCA_030696285.1 Sulfuricurvum sp.
TTATTTGAACGATAAAGGAATAAAATCCCTTTATCTACGCTAGCCGCTATGGCGCTAAAGTTTGCCTCTTTGAGGCATGTAATTATTTTTTTAGGCGTTATTCAACTCATAACGATTATAAACCTCATACGCCTCTTCTCCTCCAGTAGTTGCTAAAACCTCACGAATGATTTGGGCAGCCTCTTTACGGCTCCCCCCGGCATATCCTTTGGCGTAAATCTCTGCCAATGTTATTTTTGCGGCGGGTTCTCCCTGGGCTACTGCCATTTTGAGATAGTAGGCCGCTTTATCGAAGTCCTCAGGCACTCCCATTGCATTGGCGTATGCAAACCCTGCACTCACTTGGGCCGGCAATATTCCAGCTTCTGCTGCCAGTGAATAATATTCCGTCGATTTGGTAAAACTCCGCTCTACTCCTTGACCATTATAATACAATGTCCCCAATGCATAAAGACATCTCGGATCCTCTGGGGCTGTATTTAGAATGTCAAAAGCGTCTTTAAAGCGACCCACTTCATAGTATTTCATAGCAGTAACGTAAAAATCTACAATCATCTTTTTCAAACCTTATTTTTAAAAGTGATTGTAGCAAAAGAGACTAATGAGAATCTATGATGGGAAAGTTACCTAAAAATGCGAAGCGGAGTAAAGTGGAAGGCTAAATTAGCACTCACAACTCATCTCAAAAGGTTTAAATCCCTCTCCAATCTGTCTGTGGGTGAGAAAAAATTCATCCACTACCGCGCGGTAATGGATAGGATCATCAATGCGGTTGACAAGATCACGCAGCGCTGATGCCCCTTCATATCCTTTTGAATAGGTATGAATGTGTTTACGGAAAGTTATAACGCCTCGTGCTCCATAAAAGCTGATCATCCCATCAAGATGTTCCATAATGATGGCATGCTTAATCAGCGGGTCAACCGTAGAACTTCCGGTTTTAAGCTGATGAAAAATCCATGGTGCACCGACGGCTCCTCGACCGATCATTATCCCATCCGCTTTGGTATGCTCTAATACCCATTGCGCTTTTTCATACGAGTCGATATCACCGTTGGCAATAACAGGAATGGATAGGGCAGCTTTGATCTCAGCAATAGCATCATAATCAACAGGAGCTTTAAATTTTCCGGCACGCGTACGCCCATGAACAGCAATAAAATCAGCCCCGCATTCCTGAACAAGTTTCGCAATCTCGATATGATTTTTAGACTCAAATCCAAGACGAATTTTGACGCTGAGAGTTGATTTGTTCGATGTTTTTTTAATGGTTTCGATAATACTCGCCATTCGAGGAAGATCATTCAAGAGGGAACTTCCCGATCCATGACATACTATTTTGGGTACAGGACATCCGCAGTTAAGATCGATAATATCAATATCCTCTTGAGTATTGAGAATTTCAACCGCACGTCGGACAACATCTACTTCCGAGCCCGCGATCTGTACCGAGTAAGGATCTTCATTGGGGCTGCGTTCAAGCATTTTAAGCGTTTTTGTCGATCCGTGTACGAGAGCATTGGAACTGAGCATTTCACTCACCGTCAAATCAGCACCGAACTTTTTAACAACATTACGAAAAGGCAAGTCGGTATATCCAGCCAACGGAGCAAGGGCATAGACGGGAGTGTCAAAAGAGAGTTTTGGAGTCATAATATACCTGAGAGAGGATTATTCTTGCCCGAACGGGCAAAAGATTTATTTTCGTAAAAAGAGCGCAATATCGTAATGTTTATTTGCACGCTTAAGGTCCCGATACGCTTTAAAAATTAAATAATCATCTTTGGATGTATTATTGAGAATCTCATTTGCTGTATCGATCATCTGTAAGTCATACAGCGTATAAAAATACCCTTCCATTGCTTCATCATTGCTTTCGCTCAGTGTTTCAAATAACCGGATACGCTGTTCAGGGAGCATATTTTTTGACATAGCCATAGATAGCTCGATATAATCGCTTGAATTTAGTTTAAGTGTTTTAAAAAGTGAAATTAACTCCTCATTACTCATTTCTATACCATTGTCTGCACTGTTAATTCGTTGGACAAAATCAATAAGCGACGGCAGGGTGAAAAGTTGCTTATATTTTAAAACAGATCCTACCGATGCATTCTTCACATACGATTCAAACGCTTTCAGGCAGACGATGTCACCATACGTATCCGCGCGTGACAACACTTCGTCTGCACTTATTTCATTGCGTTCCAAGCGATTGAGATTGTTTTGAATCATAAGAGAGGTAGAATTCGACAAATGAAATGGTTTAAGATCTACTTTTTTCTTCTCTTTAACATCACGCAATAACTGTAATGCTTCATCAATCTTTTCATCTCCAACTTCTTTTAGCGTTTCAAGAGGTAAGAGGTATGAATTATCGATTACTTTTCCCATGAGTTTATAAGCATCGCTTTTGTAAACATAATTACGATCCTTCACTCCAAGAAGAGCATCCCGAAGAGCATCCACCATTTTCTCATTGTCACGAGTAAGTTTTCGAAGTTTTAAATTTCCCAGTAAAGCATGAAAAGCCATGTGCAAGATACTGGCAAAATACATAAGAGCAACAGGGACAACTACCCAAAAAGCAACAGGAAGATTAGGAAAATGAAGACCCATCAAATCAAATGATACCGATTCGTTATCAATACTGTACGTGGCAATCCCCACTAACAGCATCAAAATAAACGAGGCAATGGTGTAACGTTTTAATTGCATTAGCTTCCCCTTTTAGGCTCTGTTTTTTTCAACAATTGGACGGCATACGATACAATATTTAGCGTGAGGCTTAACCTTTAAACGCTGAAATCCAATATCATCTTCACACATATCACAAATGCCATAGTGTTTCGATTTTATTTTACTCAAGGCGCACTCAATTTCAGCCAACTCTTGTGACTGCTGAGCCCCAATTGCACTCTCAACCATATTATCATTACTCACGGATGCGTAATCACCCTCATCATTGAGCTCACACTCACGCAGTTGTATCATTTCTGCTTCAACGCCCTGTAAATTTTTAATAATCTGTACTCTACGGGCAAGCAAAATTTCCTCGAAATACTGCAGTTCATTTTCTCTCATACGGTTCCTTATTTATGATAGGGGTGGTTACTCAATAGACTAAAAGCACGGTATATCTGCTCCAGTAAAACTGCTTTGGCAATCTTATGACTCATGGTCATCTCTGAGAGACTAATGGCGCTATCGCATTTCGTAACAAACGACTCTTCGAAGCCGTACGCCCCTCCTATGAAAAATTGTATCGCGATTTTATCACTTATAAGCTTACTAAATGCCAAAGAATCCATCTTTTTTCCATCAGGATGTAACGCTATCGAATAAGTTTTTCCTATCATGGGGTCCAAAAGCTTTGTATAGGCACTTTTAGAAGCTTCTGCGCTGATGGTGTGTGCTTTCATTATCTCTTTTGGAAACAGCTCAATATCCTCTAGTTTTGCAAAACGGGAGATCATTTTTATCTGTTCTTGATACAGAGGGTCATAGAGTGAGCGCTCTTTTTTGGCTATGGAAATCAAAGAGATGGTCATAATAGCCCTGCCCCTATAACATGATAGGTGACGTATTGAAATGTATCGTCAATTTTAACTCCGCCAATTGCACCTACGGGGTGCTTCGAATACGAAGCCAATTTATCAAGACTTTCACCTAAAACTTGAGCGTCACTTTTCGTAGCAGTAGTACGATATGCACCCAAACCAATGTAGTTTATATCCAAGGTATTGGCAATCTCTATTTCGGTTTTATTATGAGTAGAGAGCCCGATAATTTTGTCATTACCAATGGCCGTTTTTAGAATTTCTATTGCCCGTTTGGGGTCAGAATCAATGGCATACAGATCTTCTTGACCAATATGGACTCCATCACAAAAGGCAATCAATTCATAATGATCGTTAATAATCAAAAATCCATCATACTGCTGACGTACAAGAATTAAATCTTTTTTAATCACTGCAATGTCGTCATTTTTATTACGGTACTGAAGTATTTGGGCATTATGCTCTTTGGCTTTTTGAATAAATTGATCCAAAGTTACCTCTCGTGAGCGCAATGCATCACGATCACACAACGCATAGAGCTGCATTTTAGGGGAGGAGAAGCTTAAGAAGGTCGCCAAGCGTCTCTTTGAGCTCGCTGCGTGCTACTACCATATCGATAGACCCTTTTTCTAAAAGGAACTCAGCACGCTGAAACCCTTCCGGAAGATCAGAACCAATGGTTTGTTTAATGACTCGCTGTCCTGCAAATCCGATCAAAGCCCCCGGTTCGGCGATGATAATATCACCAAGTGTTGCAAAAGAAGCACTTACACCCCCCATTGTAGGATCGGTAAGCAAAGAGATATAGGGAAGTTTTGCTTCAGAGAGACGTGCCAATGCAGCGGATGTTTTCGACATTTGCATCAGAGAAAAAGTACTCTCCTGCATTCTTGCCCCACCGCTGGCACTCACGATAATCAAGCCCTGACGTTTTGCTAGAGCACGATTAATGGCACGAACGATCTTTTCGCCTTCAACAGAACCCAAAGACCCGCCCATAAAGTTAAAATCGAATACCACAAGCTGTACCGGTGTGGATTCAATGGTACATTCACCGCTTACGACGGATGAGTATCGTCCATTTTTGGCATACCCCTCTTCGATACGGGCAGCATAACTTTTTTTATCCACAAAGCTCAACGGATCAATCGGTTTCAGCGACGCATCGAATTCGACAAAGCTTCCTTCGTCTGCAATCAGAGCAAGACGTTCATTGACACCGATACGGAGATGAAATCCACATTTAGGACATACATGGTTTTGCTTCTCCATCTCTTTGTAATACATCAAAGATTGACATGCGGGACATTTTACCCAATGCGATGGTGCTTCACTTTTTGTGGGCTGTTTCTTTTTTTCAGAATCTTTAAATAGATTAAATAGACTCAAAAATACTCCTTTTCAACGATAATGCGTATCTGTTCAAACACCTCTTCAGAAGAGCTTATAAGAATATATTTCTCATTGCTCACTCCATAAAGATGTTGGCTAAGAAATAAGCCTGCTTGGATATCAAACGAGCGCATTGTACCTAAAAATAACACATATTTTACCAATGGGGCATACGCCAACGAAAGAGCAAGTGCTCCGGGGGAACGATATTTCAGATGATTTTGAATAAGTTTTTCACCCAAACGAGGATGTTCCGGTCCTTTTTCAAAAAGACCGATTTTTGCTTTTATGTTCGTAATGATTGGTAATTCAAGGGTGGGTTTATCCAAAGTCGTACGATAATAGTCACTTATCGTACGGACAAAAACATCACCGTTCGCGAGATTACACACGACTCCTTCGATCGTTTTTCCTGATTTCTCCCGTGCAATCGAAACACCGTAATAGGGGAAAAAAGAGGCAAAATTATCACTCCCGTCAATGGGATCAAGAACAATATTATACTCATCTTGAGGAGACATCCATCCGCTCTCTTCAGAAAAAAGAGAGCCAAAAGAGCTTAGATGTTTAAAAAATATTTCTTCGGCTTTGAGATCAAAACCACTGCTCACATCTCCCCCTTCTCCTTTTTCAAAAGAATCAAAAAGAGAAAGATCGTGAGAATTTTGTAACGTATCGCGCACTTCTAAAAGTGCACACATCACAGCATGGATGAAAGGATTATTCATTAGCCCAATAACGATTTTGCAATAGCACGAGCCGCTTCACGTCCATCGTACGCAGCGGTTACAACCAAATCCGCACCACGGTAGCAATCCCCGCCAGCGTAGATTCCCTTTGTTGTGGTTTGAAAGGTATCATCAATAATAATACCGCCCCAATTGTTAACACTGATTCCATTTTCCGCTAAAAAGCTCGGAACAACCGGATCAAATCCAAGTGCCATTATCACAATATCAGCATTAACATTAAAATCAGAACCCTTAACCTCTTCCATTTTCTGGCGGCCGCTATCATCTTTGGCACCCAAAATAGTTTTTGCCATATGGACGGCAACGGCTTTACCGTTATCTCCTAAAATGACCTCTTTCGGAGAAGCATGAAAGACAAAATCCACCCCTTCTTCGACAGCATTCTTATACTCTTTTTGAGATCCTGGCATATTGTGCGCGTCACGGCGATAGAGGCAGGTTACATTTTTTGCCCCTTCACGCTTGGAGGTACGAACACAGTCCATCGCCGTGTCTCCGCCACCGATAACGACGACATCTAAATCTTTGAAATCAAATTTTTTATCGTAAGAGAGGCCAAAATTTTTACGCTGAATGGCTGTGAGGTATTCCATCGCCGCATAAACATTTTGAGCATTTTCACCGGCAATTTTTGCACCCTTGGCTTTAGTTGCACCAATCCCTATAAATACAGCGTCGTGAGTGTCAGCAATAACATCAAATTCTGCATCTTTGCCCACTTCACAATCAAAAATCAGTTTCAAACCGGCCTCTTTGAGAAATCCGACACGACGTTCAACGATTTTTTTGTCCAATTTAAAATTAGGAATACCATAGGTCAACAGACCGCCTGCACGATCACTGCGCTCATACATCGTGACTGCAATACCGGAGCGAAGGAGATACGTCGCTGCGGACAATCCAGCAGGGCCTGAACCGATAATCGCTACTTTTTTATCTGTGGTGATACCCGGAAAATAAGGCTTAAGCCCGTGCTTAAATCCCTCTTCGTTGATAAACGTTTCGATGGATCCGATCGTAATCGCTCCATGACCGTCATTGAGAGTACAATCTCCCTCACACAATCTATCGTGAGGACAAATACGCCCCATAACTTCCGGAAACGGTGACGGTTCATTGGAAAGGTTGAAAGCGAATTTTAAATCTTTTTCGGCCACTGCTTTGAGCCATTGCGGAATATAGTTATGCAATGGGCATTTGTTGAGACAAAATGGATCACCGCATTGGATACAACGATCACTTTGTCCTGTCGCTTCATGTGTCTCTACAGGTTCATAAATCTCACTAAAATCTTTGAGTCGCTGTACAACCCCGCGTTTTACGGGATCGATACGTTCAATGGTTAAAAATTCTCTCATAATCAGTCCCCTTTATCAGGATTAAGTGGCAATTTGGTTAAGTTTTTCGGACGCACAAGCCAGAAATTTCGAATTTCATTACGGAAATTGGCCAGTAATGCTTGTGCTTTTTCACTTTGGGTTTCCGCGACATAATCTTTTAACAGTCGTTTGAGATAGTGACGTGCTTCATCTCCGTCATCCGTATCGATACGCAACGCATCGACAAGTTCACGGTTTACATTTTCAACAAAGCTGTGATTTTCATCGTATACAAATGCGATACCGCCCGTCATACCGGCACCGAAGTTAATACCCGTTTGACCCAATATGACGGCAATACCGCCTGTCATATACTCACACGCATTATCACCTGTCCCCTCAACGATTGCCAATGCACCTGAGTTGCGAACGGCAAAACGTTCTCCTACGGAACCGGCTATAAAGAGTTTACCTCCTGTTGCACCGTAGAGACACGTATTACCGCCGGCAGCAAATGCTTCGCCTTGATTTTGCGATTTAATGACGATTTTACCGCCGTGCATCCCTTTTCCGATGTAGTCATTCGCCACACCATCAAGACGTATGGAAACACCGTGGATCAAAAATGCACCCAATGCTTGACCGGCAATACCTTTTAAATCAATCTTGATCGTATCGGTCTTCAACCCTTTATCGCCGTAATATTGAGCGATTTCACCGCTTATACGCGCACCGAAACTACGGTTTAAGTTACAAATATCACGTGTAATACGAATCGGACGCTCCGGATTTTTAATTGCATCCATCGCTTCTGCCAACACATCGATTTCAAAAGCATTATCATCAAATGGCTTGTTAGAGGACTCTTGACACGTATTGACACCCTCTTCGCGATGTAAAATATTACTAAAATCAAATTTGCGGGCAAAATCATTATCGCTGATTTGGAGTAAATCACTGCGTCCGACTAGCTCTTCCATTGTTTTGTAGCCCAGTTTTGCCATAATTTGACGCACATCTTCTGCCAAATAGGTAAAATAGTTGATGAGCTGTTCTACAGTTCCTTTGAAATAATCGGCACGTAAACTCTCGTTTTGGGTTGCAATTCCCACTGAACATTTATTGACATGACAAATACGAAGCATTTTACAACCGATAATTGTGAGGGCTCCCGTACCAAATGCGTAACTCTCAGCACCCAGCAATGCAGCTTTTACCACATCCTGACCGCTTTTGAGTCCACCGTCGGTTTGAAGATGAACGAGTCCGCGAAGATTGTTGACTTTGAGTGCATTGTGCGCTTCAGAGAGTCCCAATTCCCACGGATTTCCTGCAAATTTGATCGATGTAAGAGGGGCTGCTCCCGTACCGCCATCACCACCTGAAATGATGATTTTATCAGCGTATGCTTTTGCAACACCCGCGGCGATCGTCCCAACTCCTGCAGCAGAGACCAATTTGACCGCTACCGTTGCGCTTGGGTTAACCTGCTTCATGTCAAAAATAAGCTGCGCCAAATCTTCGATCGAATAAATATCGTGATGCGGCGGCGGTGAAATCAGTGTTACTCCCGGTGTCGTATGACGAAGTCGTGCAATAAGACCTGAAACTTTGTGCCCCGGAAGCTGTCCGCCCTCTCCAGGTTTTGCCCCTTGAGCTACTTTGATCTGAATCTCTTCGGCACTTCGCAAATAGGCCGGTGTTACCCCGAAACGCCCTGAGGCTACTTGTTTAATTTTTGAATTTTTAAGCGTATCAAAACGGGCTGAATCTTCCCCGCCCTCACCTGAGTTGCTTTGCGCTCCGATGGTATTCATAGCTACGGCCAAACACTCATGTGCTTCAGGAGAAATAGACCCCAAACTCATCGCTGCAGATGCAAAGCGTTTGAAAATCCTTTCTTTTGGCTCTACTTCACTAATATCGATCGAGGAACGATCGGATGCAAATTCAAAGAAATCACGGATAAATTTTTGACCGCGTTTATTAACCAATGTACTAAGACGATCAAAATCTTCCCGCTTGCCACTTTTTGAAACAGCATGGATGGCATGGATCACATCCGGATTAAAAGCATGGTATTCTTGATCATTGTAAAATTTGTAGAATCCACCGATTTTAAGAGGAAATATACGGTTAAACCCATTTTGTTCAAAAGCTTCTTTGTGATTTTTAGTCAAACGGTCATCAATATCTTCGTAGGATAATCCCGGAATAAGGGCATGTGAGTCTCCAAAACAATCATCTACCATTTCACGACTCAGACCGATAATGTCAAAAAGCCCTGAATTTCGATACGATCCGATGGTTGCAATCCCCATTTTCGACATAATTTTAAGCAATCCGGCATTGAGGGCATGATGTGCCGCTTTAAACGCTTCGGCACAATTTTCTTCATTTTCATTGCTTTGCTGGACACGCGCCGCGATCGTTGTAAATAAAAGGTTTGGATAAATTGCACTTGCACCGTACGCGATCAATGTTGCCGCACCGTGCGAATCAACGACTTCACCCGTGACCGCAACAATAGAGCCTAAATGACGTATTTTTTCACTTAACAATGCGTGACTGATACGCCCTACCGCCATGAGCATCGGAATGGTTTTATGATTGGAATCAAATCCGCTGTCATCAAGAATAATAATTCGAATCCCGTCTTCTTTTACTGCTTTGACAACACACACGACAAGTGCATCCAAAGCATCTCTCAAAGAGCCCTGATACGCTGTTGAGAACGATTCATTTGTATACGAAGGATGAAAACGCGGTGATTTTTTATCTCCAAATGATTTCAATACCTCGAGTTTCTCTTTGAGCATAATCGGCGAAATTGCTTTTAAACGATTGGCATGCGAAGGAATTTCATCTAAAATGTTATGAATTTCACCAAATCCCGTATTTAAACTCATGACCACTTTTTCACGAATAGGGTCAATCGGAGGGTTGGTAACCTGTGCAAAACGCTGTTTGAAAAAATCACTAAAATTTCGTTGAACGGTGCTGAATGCGGCAAGAGGTGTATCATCCCCCATCGAGCCGACGGCTTCTTTCCCATCACGCATCATCGGTTCAATCACTTGTTCAACAATCTCTTGCGTAATATTAAAATAACGCTGACGTGCAATAAAGTCTTCGGACGAACAATCGCATTTGGTAACGTATTGATTCTCAACATGCTCTTGCAAATAGACCATGTGGTCATTTAACCATTTCATATACGGATTGGAGCTTTTTAGATATTGATTGATATCTTCATCTTTGAGAACTTTTCCAAATTTCAAATCCAAACCGATCATTTGACCCGATTGCAGACGTCCACGTTCTTTGATTTGTTCTTCAGGAATATCGATAACACCGTATTCACTCGCGATTAGAAGGGTATCATCATGGGTAATAATATATTTGGAAGGTCGAAGACCGTTACGGTCAAGCACACATCCGATATAACGGCCATCGGTGAGTGAAAATGCCGCCGGACCGTCCCATGCTTCAAATACGGTCGAATGGTATTCATAAAACGCGCGTAACTGTGGATCCATGTGAGGGGCGTTTTGCCATGGTGCAGGGATAATCGCGCGTGCCGCTTTGAAAAAGTCCATTCCGTTTGCAATCAGAAATTCGAAGAAATTATCGGCACTCGCACTGTCTGAACCATAGGGTTGCAAAATCGGAAGAAGACGTGCAATCTCTTCATCGGTAAAGACTTCACTTTTAATGGATTCGGATTTTACCGCTACATTAAAACGGTTGGCTTCTACTGAATTGATCTCACCATTGTGTGCAACGGAGCGAAACGGTTGAGCCAAACGCCATTTAGGAAGCGTATTCGTCGAAAAACGTTGATGAAAAAGTGAAAAAGAAATTTTGAAATTTTCGTTTTGAAAATCGGTGTAAAACTCTTTGATGTGCGTGGGCATAATCAGCCCTTTGTACGAAATGACGCGTGATGACATAGAAGGGATATAAAAATCTTGATCCTCTATAAGAGCATGCTCCGTCTCTTTTCGACTCAAATAGAGCAATGCATCAAAACGCTGTGATGCCATTAACGAATTAGGAGTAATAAAAATATGGTAAATTTCAGGAAGGCTCTCAAGGGCCTGCTCTCCCAAAGCATTTGTATCTAAGGGAACAACACGCTTTAATACCACTTTCAAATCGTTATTGGCACACGTACGTTCCAATAAATCCAGTTGAGCAGTATCCGTAGTAAATACAACGGCTATTGCATACATTTCAGGTAATTCAATACCGTTTTGCACTGCACATGAACGCATAAACTCATGCGGGATAGAGAGAAGCAATCCGCTTCCATCACCTGTTTTGCCATCCGCAGCAACAGCACCACGGTGCATCATTCTCTCCAACGCAGTAATTGCGTGTTCAAGTGTCTCATGAGAAGGACGGTTTTTGATATTGGCGATGAGACCAAATCCGCAGTTATCTTTAAACGATCGTAATAAATCTTGGTATTCCACTGATAAATCACCTTTTTTAATCTCTTTTTAAACAACTATAGTTTAAAGAGGATAGGAATTTCTTTATTTTACCAGCTATTAGGTTAAAAAGTTTTAAAATTAGGGAGATTTTAGAAAATAAAATAAACAAATGTGCGGTGAAGTAACAAAATATGCAGGGATTTATCATTAAACTCAGTCGAGTGAAAGACGAAGATTTAATCGTCACAATCATATCCGAGGAAAACTTAACAACCCTTTATCGTTTTTACGGGGCACGCCACAGTCCTATCAATTTGGGATTTAAAATCGATTATGAGGGAGAAACGTCTCTTAAAAGTACTATTCCCAGAATGCGGGATGTAATCCACTTGGGATTTCCATGGATAGGAGAATACGATCGGATTCGAATATGGCAACAGTTTATTGCCCTTTTTCACCCCCATTTGCAACACTCCGAAGAGATTGGAAGCTTTTACTATGATTTGCTCGAATCCACAGCTCAAAAATGGAAAACACAAAATCCCAAACGACTTGCTATAGAAGCTTATGTACGCTTGCTCGAGCATGAAGGGAGATTACACCGTGAAATGAACTGTTTTTTTTGTGATCAACCAATTGAAAACAATATTTCTCTTATCCGATCCTTTTTACCGGCGCACAAAGAGTGTTCCCATACACTTCCTATTAATCAAGCAGGTCTTAGCTGGCTGTACGAGAACTACTCTACCCTATTTTTGGATGATATTGAGATTGAACGTCTTTGGTACATTGTTAATGAGGGGTTATAATCGGAACATTTTTTGCTTGTTATTAGTAACTATTACAAATGAGACCCCATATGAGCAAAAATAATATTCGAGAAGCACTTTTAGCACAATTTATTGAACCGCCTCATGTCAATCTCTATTCATCGTACAAAACACTCCCCTCTCAACGAAAAGGGAAAACACTTGCCGATTTTTATCAAGAGGTTTTTCAAAAAAGAAACTCTGCCCAAGAAGACAAAAGTGCAAAAGAGATAGAAATAATGATGATGCAAAATCGTAAACTTATCGAGGCGAAACACAAAAGGCGCTAATACCAATCTCTATTAATTAAGCATACTTATTTTCGTCATCCTCGGGCTTCACGTGCCCTTTAGGGTAGACCCGGGGATCCATCCCCTTCTAAAAGCATAGCTGGATTCTCGCCTTCGCGGGAATGACAGAGTATTTATGGTTAATTGAATTTGATATAACTATCAAATATCATAAAA
The DNA here is from genome assembly GCA_030696285.1 of Sulfuricurvum sp. Classification (GTDB taxonomy): domain Bacteria; phylum Campylobacterota; class Campylobacteria; order Campylobacterales; family Sulfurimonadaceae; genus Sulfuricurvum. Next base: position 12,736 of record JAUYSQ010000255.1, read on the forward strand.
ATGAGGCTGATACGCTTGGTCGAGTTCGGAGAGTTTTGAACTAAAAAGAGCTTTCATCTTCTCTTCTATCTCTTTCCAATAATATTCCAAGATCAAACTCGATCCCACATTCCCCTCAATCTTATAGAAGGGTCCCTCTAATGCTTCGATAATGTCGATCACCTCAATCTCATGCGCTGAGCGTGCCAATTTATAGCCACCAGATGCACCGCGAATACTAACCACCAACTTATAGCGGCGTAAAATAGAAAGAAGCTGCTCTAAATAGCCGTGAGAAATTTGTGTCATTGCTGAGATTTCACGTACTTGCATCAAGCGTCCATGAGGTGAATGTGAGAGAACATGCATGGCAGCAAGTCCGTAAATCGCCTTGGACGACAAAGCAGCCATTATTTGAATCCTTGCGGATATACTTTCTTGGCAATATAATAAATCTTACATGCGATACAGTATCCGAACAACAATTCCAGAGTTGCACAAGAAAGATAAATCGCTGCAATCACATCAACCACAAAGTTTACACCGATGAGATGAAAAACAACCAAGGCAACCATAAAACCGACACCGAAAAATGCCGCCAAACGCTTAGCTCCTGCATCCTCCATTTTTGTAGGTATCGAAAACTTTTGTTGAATCAGCAATGAAAGTTTTTGAATTGGGCTGAGATGTTTGTATCCGTATAGACGAAGTAAAAAATCAATTATTACAAAGAATAAAATACTAACTGCTTGTGTAGCCAAAAAGGCTATTACAGCACTAATGACAAAAAATGTATTGATACGAATAACGTTTGCATCAACATGACGAAAGATCAATGGGCATTGCTGAGCCATGTCAACTCCTTTTTTTGACACCATAATAAAATAATAGCATCTTATTGTCAAGTATTCATACCAAATTACTAATGTATAAGTTTGTCCATCAATAAAGAAATGGCATAAATAATATAAAAAATCTGAATAATTCTTCTCATATTTTTATATTTATTTATTTTTTATATTCAAGGGTATTCATTGAATAACTTACTTAGAAATTGCAACCATTTTTTTTCATCTGCCTATAATTTTTTTCCGATAGACTTCTACGTAAATCACTGTAAAACTAAAAAATATTGGACAAAATAACAATGAAAAAATTATTGCTCATTTTACTCACCTGCACCACCCTTATCCATGCAGATGACATCTACGAAGGTGACTTGAGCGCACCTGAAGCACATGAAATGCAAAAAAAAAGTTCAGCTATCATCGTGGATGTCCGTACTACGCTGGAGTTTATCTACACAGGCCACGGTGAAGGATTTGTCAATATTCCGGCTTATGAGTGGACGTATATCCCAAAATCCGTCGAAGAGCGCGTTAAAAGTGCCGAGTTTGAACTCAAAACCGATAAAGTTAAAGGACACTCAGATGTTCAAAAGCTTTATGACGCCAAAGAGGTAATCAACAAAAATTTTGTAACGGATGTCATGAGTGCGATGAAACTTCGTAAAGCAGACTCTGTTATCCTCGTATGCCGCAGCGGTCCACGCTCTAAAGCGGCAGCCAATATGCTCGCAAAAGAGGGGATCAAAGCCTATAATCTTGATGGCGGGTTTATGTTTGGCTGGAAAGATTCTAAAATGCCGTGGGATGGGTATTGATCCACGAGTACGCTATAATGGCGTATCTTAATTTAAAGGCCACCAATGTGCCGTTTGCATCTTTTATCTGATTCCGAAAAAATTATTCTACAGAGCCAGCTACTTGCACTTGCTGCCTCTATCGGGGGAAAAAACGCTTTTCTTAAACTTATAGAGACGATTCGAAAAACGACTCCCAATCCTCTTATCTCTAAAACCTCACTTCTACGATTTTCTAAAGGGCTCGTTCGATGGAACAAAACGGTCCATCGCGATAACCTAACCCTTCTTAGCACCCAAATGAATGCTCGCAGTGATGACAACCAAAATCTTATGGTCTCCAAAGAGCATAAAAATTATAAAGCTGTTGCCAATATGCTCCGTGCTTTGGGGTCATTAAGCTTTACCGTCAGTATGCACAGTGAAGAAGATGGGAAAGGGTTTAGTACAAAAGCATTTGATATTATCGACGATGAAACCACTCAGCTAAATCCAATTTTCGAAATTCTCTTCTTTTGTCCTGTTAATATCACCAAAAAACTTCTCAATTTTACCGTTAAAGAGGGTGTAATTGAGGATGAAATCGACGAAACGGTAGAGTAAAAAGTTTTTATGAAAATTGACGGACGTTTTTGGCTTACGAAAGAGGGTCAAAGTTTTTTGGGTTCAGGCAGAGTAGAATTACTGGAGTGGATCGATAAAACAGGCTCCATCAATGCAGCAGCCAAAGAGATGAAGATGAGCTACAAGGCGGCATGGGAGCGGATCAATGGGATGAATCTCCTAGCCGATCAACCTCTTATCGAACGAACAACCGGAGGTAAAGGAGGCGGAGGGACGAAACTCACCCCTTATGCTCATGAACTCATCGCCACTTTTCACCGTTTTAACGAGCTTCATCGCCAATTCATTGACCGTTTTAGTGAAGCAGGCAACGACCCTGAGAGATTAGCACGGATTTTAAGCCGAACCTTTCTTACTACCAGTGCGCGCAATCAGCTCCCTGCTACACTTGTCAGTATTGATACACACGGACTCCATTCAACTCTGACCTTAGCTCTGAGCGGCTCGGATACGCTCCGTTCCACCATCACCACCAAATCGGTACACAACATGGGATTGGAAATTGGATGCGACCTCTATGCCATTATCAAATCAAGCGATATCAAAATTGTTTCGATACTACCCTCTTCCGATACCGCAGACAATATCCTCTCTTGTACGATCGAAACATTGGAAAGCTCTGGGGATAATATAGAGGTAGGGTTATGTCTCGATGGAGGAACACTTCTGATCGCACTAGAAAAACAAGATTCTCTTCAAAACTTACAGGTTGCTATGACCGCTTACACCCTCATCTCACCACTTCATATTATTATTGGACTGTAATCCCATCTCGTCATACCCGTAAAAACGGGTATCCAGCTAGATTCAGTGACATCGGTACTGTGTACATCGATGCCCCGCTACGAGCTAAAAACAACAAGCAGTTGTTGTTTTATAACGCTCTACGCCCTTCACGGGAATGACGAATAAAAAAGTTTAAGACAATTTTTTCTATAATTCGTTATATCTTACAAAACATAACGTAAATGTCGCATTTTTAGAAGAATGCTTTTTGCAATGCTCTGTTTGTGATTATCGTTATATCAAAAAAGAAATAAAGGAATTCCCATGAAGTTATCTTCCCTTCTCCTCTCATTGGTTGCAACAGCTTCTGTTGTCTTTGCCGATAGTGCTAACATTGCAGCAGCTTCCGATCTACAATATGCGTTCAAAGAGATAAAAATCCTCTGTGAAAAAAAATATCCTAGTGAAACCATTAATTTTCAGTTTGGCTCAAGCGGTAAAGCATTGACGCAAATTCAAAATGGGGCTCCCTACGATGCCTATTTTGCTGCCGATATGAATTATCCTAAAGAACTAAAAGAAAAAGGATTTGCGGTTGGTAATGTAAAACCTTATGCACTGGGTCGTGTCGGTCTTATGACACTAAAATCAAGCAACATCTCCGTCAATAATCTCTCAATTTTAGCAACGGATCGAATCAAAAAAATAGCCATAGCCAATCCTGAACATGCTCCCTACGGTCAAGCTGCCGTCGCTGCACTTAAAACACTTGGACTATACGACAAAGTAAAACATAAATTTGTTATGGGCGAAAACATCTCACAAGCGACTCAATACGTCCAAACAGGTGCAGCGGATGTCGGAATCATCGCAATCTCCATTGCAAAAGCCCCAATCATCGCTGAAGAGATGAATTTTGGTTTGATTGATGCTAAAGCCCATCCCGACATCATTCAAGGATATGCGTTGCTTAAACGGGGTGAAAACAATAAAGCAGCGCGTGCTTTTATCTCAGTTTTTGAATCACCCGAAGCGGATGCTATCATGAAAAAATACGGCTTTGCACTTAAATAAGGAGATACCATGACAAAACTTAGCATTGCTACGGCATTACTTTTAGGTTCAGCGGTATTTGCCACAGCGGCGGATGATTTAGGATCGGCTTTTAAAGATGGGAAATTTGAAGGTCGAGTAAGAACTCAATATTTTGTAACCGATTGGGATATGCATGATGGTACAAATAAAGATGCGACCGCAACCGGATTTGCAGTCGGCGGAAGTTTACTCTACAAAACTGCTCCGTTAGATGGTCTTAGTGTCGGTGCAGGTCTTTACACTACCCAAAATCCAGGTGGTTGGACTGACGTTGAAGACGGTGTAAATATGACAAACCCTATAAAATTTAATGCCACAACCAGTAATGATCTTTTTTTGCGTGAAGGGGATGGCGCTACGCCGTTATCGGGAACCAACCCAACTACTTTAGTACCATATGGTAAAGGATATGCGGTTCTTGCTCAAGCTTATTTCCAATACGACATTGAAAAAAGTAAAATCAAAGCTGGTCGTTTTTTAATGACCAATCCGTGGATTACCCCTAATGATACGAAAATGATTCCAATCGCTATCGAAGGGCTTGATCTCGTATCCAATGACCTGCCTAATACAACCATACAACTTGATTATGCTGATAAAATCAAAGAGCGCGGTATGACCCATTTTGGAAATATGGCCGATACAGGCGATACCCCGGATGCCATTAAAGCCTATTACACCACAACCTATTCCACGTCGGGAACCCACGGTGAAGCGCCTGATGTCGTAATCGCCGGAGTTACCAATAAATCAATTGACGCTCTGGAAATTCAAGGATGGGCGATGCATTGGCCTGATCTCCTAGATCAAGGGTTGATCGAAGCCAATTACGCCATCGAAGCGGGTGATGCAATCATAACGCTCGGCGCTCGTTTTATTAAACAAAACGATAAAGGTGCCGGAGCCATTATCAAACCTCAAACCAATAGTGGAGATACCGATCAAAGTATCAATTCGTATCTTTGGGCAGTTCGTGCAGTTACCAAATATGGTCCGGCAAAACTGCTCCTCTCTGCATCGCATACCGATGATGGAGCCGATATGATTGCTCCTTGGCGTGGATTCTTGACCCAAGGTTATACGCGCAGCATGACACAAACCGACTGGAATGCCGATACCGATGCCTATAAAGCGCAGTTTGATTACGATTTCAATCAAATAGTTTCCGGACTGAGCGCCTTTATCAGTTATTCTGTCTATGACCGTAATCCCATCAAAAAACCGTATCAGAGCATGACGAACCGCGCATTTCAAAACGGCGATACGACCCAGTGGAATATGGACATCGCTTACAAGTGTTCGGGAAGTTTGAAAGGATTGGAGTTCCTGGCTCGCTTTATGGATCAAAACAATGATATTGATAACATCAAAACGACAGGAGCTATAGATCCACTGGCTACATTTGATTCATCCAACCGTGAAATGCGTTTGGAAGCGAACTATCGATTTTAATCTTAATATGAAGATTGCAGTATAATTGAAGAACTATTTAGGAGCTTGAATGTTTTTAGAACCGATCGATTTTGCAAAAATGTACCGTGAGCACAAAGCCTGTACCGATTTCAAAGGTAAAACCAGCAGTGATTGGGATGAAAAGTCCAAAGATATGGCTGCATCAACAATAGATAGCCCCTACGTCAATGATTTTATCTCTCGTATGGACATTACGGGTGATGAAGTCATTTTGGATATTGGATGCGGTCCGGGAGCACTAAGCATCCCTCTTGCCAAACGGGTCAAAGAGGTGATTGCCATAGATTTCTCTGCACAAATGCTTGCTGAACTCGAAACCTACGCCGCGCGTGAAGGGGTCACCAATATCAAAACAATTCATATCGGTTGGGACGATGACTGGAGTGAACTTCCCCCTATCGACATCGCTGTCGCATCACGCTCTATGGAAGTAAGTGATGCGGCACAAGCACTGGGAAAAATGTCAGCTCATGCACGCCGAGCGTGTTATCTCACGTACAAAGTGGGAGGAAGCTTTGTCGATATGGAGATTTTGAACTACATTGGCAAAAAAATCATCACCAAACCCGACTATTGGTACCTTCCGATCCTCCTTTACCAAAACGGCTATCTCCCAACCATTGACTATATTACAACGGGCAGAGGAAGTATCCGCAGTGGCAATGTCGAGGAGTTTGTCGAATCGCTCACATGGAGTCTTGGAGGGATAGAAGAAGAGCAACGCATCCAAGCCATCGAGTATTATGAACGTTTTATTCTAGGAGAAAATCGGCATCCTAAACCTATGCAATGGGCGTTTATCGGATGGGATACTAAAAAATGACACCGTTAGAACCGCTATGAATACCCTAAGAGCCACCATCACCGCCGTCACCGCTTCAGAGCATCTCTCCTGTATCCGTGTATCGGTAGAAGATGACACTTTGTATCTTCTTCTCGCTGAAGCCTCTAATGCAGAGGATTTGCTCAATACCTACGTCACGTTGGTTTTCAAAGAGACCGAAGTTATCCTCACTAAAGAACTAAGCAAGTCCACGGCCAATCTCCTCCAAGGAACTGTCCGTGAGATACAAAGGGGAATTGTTCTCTCACAGGTTGTTTTGAGCTATCAAGAAACGACGATCACGGCTCTTGTCCCGACCCTTATATTTGAGACTCTAAATATTAAAGAAAGCGATGAAATAAGCTGGATGGTGCAACCCTCTGAAATTTCACTGCTGCGAGGTTCTCATGGAATCTGAATTTTTAACGACGATGGCACTGACGTTCAAACTTGCTGCCATCACCACAATTATTCTTCTTATTATTGGAATTCCCCTCGCCTCTTTTTTGGTTTTTAGCAAAATGCGGTTTAAAAGTATCCTCGAAACCATCGTGAGTATGCCCCTCGTATTGCCACCGTCCGTTTTAGGCTTTTATCTCCTCCTCGCGTTTAGCCCCGCTTCCGCCATCGGGAGTTTTCTCACAGAGCACGGTATCCGTCTGGCATTTAGTTTTGAAGGGCTGGTGATCGGCTCTGTCCTCTTTAGCCTCCCCTTTATGGTACATCCGATCCAATCGGCACTCTCTCAGGTTCCCTTCTCCATCTTCGAAGCGTCCTATACTCTCGGAAAATCGAAAATCGAGACGATGGTAAGGGTCATTCTCCCCTCCATCCGTCACGGTCTGATTTCAGGGATCGTCCTCGCGTTTGCCCACACCGTCGGGGAGTTTGGGGTGATCCTGATGATCGGGGGAAATATCCCCGATGAGACCCGTGTTGCCTCCATTGCCATCTATGATGAGGTGGAATCGCTCAACTACGCGATGGCGCATCAGTATGCCCTTACCCTCTTTGTCGTGACGTTCTCAATACTGTTGCTTGTCTACACCCTCAATAAAAAATCACTCGGAGGGATTAGATGATATTTATTAATATTAAAAAGCATCTCGATACCGCTGAAGGGGCATTGGAAGCTCATTATGAACTGAACATCAATGACGGTGAATTCCTCACCCTCTTTGGTCCCTCAGGTGCGGGAAAAACAACATTGATGAGGATGATTGCGGGACTCGAAACACCCGATAGTGGCACTATCGAAGTGGATGGCGAGGTGTGGTTTAATAGCACCAAAAAGATCAATCTCCCACCCCAAAAACGGAGCATCGGATTTGTCTTCCAAGACTATGCCCTCTTCCCGACGATGAGTGTCCGTGAAAATCTCCTCTTTGCTGCCGATAATGCCCAGCAGCGCTCCAATGTCGATGAGCTGATCGAACTGGTCGAACTCTCTCAGCTATCATCCCGCCTCCCCGCCTCCCTCTCAGGGGGACAAAAACAGCGGGTGGCTCTCGCCCGTGCATTGGTACGTCATCCTAAAATATTACTTCTCGATGAACCTCTCTCGGCACTCGATCCCTCCATGCGCCAAAAGCTTCAAGACGAACTTGCCCTCATCCACAAGCGTCTAAAAGTGACGACACTGCTGGTAAGCCACGACATCGCCGAAACAGTCAAACTCTCTGACCGCCTCGCGTCGGTAGTATCAGGAAGTATTGAGCGTCTTTGCGCACCTATGGAGTTCTTTAGCCCACAAACCCTCAGCGGCAAACTCCAGCTTATCGGAGAGGTACTCAAAATCGAGAAGGACTTTCCTGCCGTTATCGTCACCTTGCTCGTAGGCTCCTCCGTTGTTCGCACCGTCCTTAGTTCCAGCGAGGCTTCAGAACTGAGTGTGGGAGGACGCGCTATAATCTCGACCAAAGCATTTAATCCAATTCTTATCCCATTACACTAAGGAATACCACATGACTATTACTAAAAATTGTCTCGTCACAATCGATTACCATATCAATGACGATGAAGGAAATCTTCTTCACGAAGAAGAGGAACCACTTAACTATCTCCACGGAGGCTATGGTCATATTTTTAAAGCTGTTGAAGATGCTTTGGAAGGGCAAAAGGCTGGAGATACATTTAGAGTTATTTTGACTTCTGAGCAAGCCTTTGGAAAATACGATCCAGAGCTGGTTATCACGGAAGATTTAAATGAACTTCCCGAGGGTATTACGGTAGGAATGGAGCTTGATGGCTTTATAGACGAAGATGTAACGATTTATATGGTGACTGAAATAGAGGGCGACCAAGTCACTCTTGATGGAAACCATCCACTAGCAGGAATGGATCTCGTTTTCGAAGGGACTGTTTTAGAAGTTCACGAAGCTTCCGAAGAAGAGATTCACGAGATATTAAATCACGAGCACGGATGTGGATGTGAGCATTAAACGGTATTAGACTTTTCGAACGAGCTTAACACCCATCTCCAGATGGTGGGTGTACGGAAATTGATCGAACAATGCCATCGCTTGCACCTCATGCGTTTGGCTTAATATCTCCAAATCCCGTAATAATGTTTCAGGGCTGCACGAGATATACAGCACATGGTCAAACCGAGCGGCAAAAGCACACGGCTCTTCTCCCAAACCACTGCGGGGAGGATCGACGAAAAGTGTTTTGAGACGATAATCACTCACCCTTAGCCCCTCAAGACGACGAAATTCCCGCGTACTGTCAAGAGCTTGCGTAAACTCTTCCGCACTTAAACGGACAAAATCGATATTCTCAACATCATTAAAAGCCATATTTCGCTTTGCAGCAATAATAGAGGCTTTAGAAATTTCGGTTGCTAAAACCCGATCAAATTGCGTCGCAAAGGGAATTGTAAAATTACCCGCACCGCAATAAAGTTCGAGTAAATCTCCCCCTATCCCTTCCAGCTTTTCCAAGGACCATGACACCATTTTCTCATTGACAAGGGCATTGGGCTGCGTAAAACTGTTTTCGATATGAACATAGTGATAATTTCGTTCGGCGATACGGAGCGTTTCGGTGACATAATCTTGGCTCAAAACGATTTTTTGCTTACGGCTTCGACCGATGATATAAATACCAAGCTCTTTTTCTATGGCACGCGCACATTCTGACCAAGACTCATCTAATGCTTTGTGATAAATAAGGCTCGCCAACACTTCCCCGCTGGAAGATGTCAAAAAATCAATGCCGAAAAGCTTATGTCCTAGTTCGTGTTCTTTGATCGCTGCTAAAAGAGGCTGCATCACTTGTGCAATCGATTCATGGACGATAGCACACCCTGTTATTTTCACGATACCCTGTTTATCCATACGGTTCATAGCGTAAAAAGAACCCTCATCATCGTGGTAAATTTTAAACTCGGCACGAGAGCGATAGTGCTCTTCTTTGGACTCATAAATATCTATGTTACCACTAAAATAGGGAGAAAACTGATCTTGAATAGTAGCGCTCTTAGTCGCTAACTGCCCTTGATAACCCTCTTCATAGAGACGGCAACTACCACATATTCCAAAATACTCACACTCCATTTTAACCCTTACTTAACGCTTGCAATCAGGTTTCCGATGAGGAGATTCCACCCATCGACCATGATAAAGACCAATATTTTAAACGGCATTGAAATCATAACCGGAGGCAACATCATCATCCCCATCGACATCAAAATCGACGCAACAACCATATCAATGACCAAAAACGGTAAAAAGAGCAAAAATCCGATCTCAAACGCCGTTTTCAGCTCACTGATGACAAAGGCTGGGATCACAATTGTCAGAGGGACCTCTTTGATCGATTTTGGATTTTCCATATGGCGGATGCGGAGAAAAAGGGCTAAATCTTTTTCACGGGTGTTACGAACCATAAAATTTTTGAACGGATCTGTTGTTTTTTCAAAGGCTTCATCGTAACTGATTTTATTTTCAGAGTACGGCTTAATCCCCTCAGTATAAGACTTCTGAGCAACAGGTTCCATCACAAATACGGTCAAAATAAGGGCAAGCATGACGAGAAGCTGTGTCGGGGGAACTTGCTGCGTCCCTAATGCCTGACGTAAAAATCCAAATACTATAACAAATCGGGTAAAGGTAGTCATCACCAGCACAAGGCTTGGTGCGAGGAAGAGGACGGTGAGCATCAACAAGACGTTGAGCGAGCCCACAACCTCTTGAGGAGATTCAGGTGCGGCGAGATTGAAACTCATCGTAGGCATCTGCGGGTCTGCACCCCAGATTGCGTAAGGGATCATCAAAAGTAAAAGTACTATACGACCCAATCTGCACTCCCTAAATTAAAGAGAGGATAATAGCACAATCTTAGGGTTATTTTCGATTAATTCTGATAAAATCGCATTACTATTATTCGCAGGAGTCCTAATGCACCATCCCCTTTCTATCGTTATCCTCGCCGCCGGGAAAGGGTCTCGTATGAAATCGCCCAAGGCGAAGGTGCTTCATGAAATTTGTGGACGGGAAATGCTCTACTACAGTATCAAAGCTGCACGTGAAATCACCGATGATGTCATCGTCGTCGTTGCTCATCAAAAAGATGCTGTGATTCGTGCAATGGAAAAATATTTCAACGGACTTACGTTTATTACCCAAGATACCGACAGCTTCCCCGGTACGGGCGGAGCGATGATGGGAATTCAACCAAAATATGGCGATGTTCTTGTTCTCAACGGTGATATGCCACTCATTACCCGTACTTCTATTGATGCCTTTATGAGCAGTGAGAGTGATATTGTGATGTCGGTCATCCCTCTCGATAATCCAAGTGGATATGGACGGGTTATTATCGAAAACAATCATGTTCTGCGAATCGTCGAAGAAAAAGATGCAAATGATGCCGAAAAAGCGGTTCAAACCGTTAATGCAGGAATATATGCCTTCAAACATCATGTTCTCGAAACTTATATTCCCCGCCTCTCTAATGCCAATGCCCAAAGCGAATATTATCTCACCGACGTGATCGCAATGGCTCGCAATGACGGTTTGACGATTGCTCCGCTGTATGTTGAAGAGGTGGAGTTTAAAGGGGTAAATTCCAAAAATGACCTTAGCAATGCTGAGATGATTATGATGGATCGGCTTCGCCGTGACTGGATGGATGCAGGAGTTATCATGCAGCTTCCTCACACCATTTATATCGAAGAGGGAGTGAAGTTTGAGGGGGAATGTATCATCGAAAATGGTGTTCGTCTATGCGGAAACACTCTGATCGTCAACTCCCATATCAAAGCCCACAGTGTCATCGAAGAGAGTGTAATCCGAGACTCCGACATGGGACCGATGGCACATATTCGTCCACTGAGCGTCATAGAGGAGACCCATATCGGTAATTTCGTCGAGGTGAAAAAATCGACTCTGACAGGGGTTAAAGCGGGACATCTCAGTTATCTCGGCGACGCAATAATCGGTGAGGGAAGCAACATCGGGGCGGGAACCATCACCTGCAACTATGATGGGAAGAAAAAATACCAAACCATCATCGGTAAAAATGTCTTTGTCGGTAGTGATACGCAGCTTGTCGCCCCCGTAGAGATAGCGGATAACGTCATGATCGCAGCAGGGACGACGGTCACCTCAGGCAAATATGAGAGTGATATTCTCATCCTCAGCCGTACTCCAATCCGAAAAGTCGTCGGATTTTTCACCAAATTTTTCGGTAAAGGACAACAATGCTGATTCCTCCGAATCTCCTAAGCGGTAAAAAAATTCTTCTCGGTATAACCGGTTCGATTGCGGCATATAAATCACTCGAACTTGTCCGTCTCTACATTAAAGCCGGAGCGGATGTCCATGTCGTCATGACCCCCTCAGCCAAAAAATTTGTCGGAACACTCAGCTTTGAAGCATTGAGCCGTAATAAAGTTTTAGACGATACGAACGAATCGTGGGCAGGGGATGATTTTAACCATATTAAGCTCTCTCAAGGTTCTGACATCATGGTAATTGCCCCTGCTACGGCAAACACCATTGCTAAGCTCGCCAACGGAATCGCCGATACGATCCTCACCCAATGTGCCCTCGCATTTAGTGGAATAAAGCTTCTTGCACCCTCCGCAAACACCGCGATGATTCAAAACCCAATGATCCAAGCCTCTATGAAAATGCTCGCAATTGCCAACTATGATATGGTCTCCACTCAAACGAAAGAACTCGCCTGCGAGACGACGGGTGATGGTGCTATGGCGGAACCGAGTGAGATTTTTTGGAATACGGCGCGCATCTTGCTCAAAAACGATTTTTGGTCGGATCGCCGTTGTATTGTTACGGGTGGAGGGACGATTGAGAGACTCGATGATGTTCGTTTCATCAGTAATTTTTCGAGTGGAAAAATGGCTTCGGCATTGGCAACCGCCCTCTTTTTACGCGGTGCCGACGTCAATCTTATCGCAACCCGATTTGAAAATGATCTCCCCAAGAGTATTCACACGATCGATGTAGAAAGTTCCGCAGAAATGGGTGAATACCTCACCGACTCGATCCGAATCGCCAAAAAAGGGAAACTCTCCAAACCTTCTCTTATACACGATGAACCGATCGGACTCATCCAAAAAGAGCCTTATCTCTTTATGGCTGCGGCAGTGAGCGATTATATCCCCTCTCATCCTCAAAACGGAAAACTTAAAAAAGAGATGCTGGGAGAGAGCTGGAGAATCGAAATGAAACAAAACAGTGATCTTCTTTCCTCCATCAACAAAGAGGGGATAAAAACCGTGGCTTTTAAAGCAGAGACAGATTCAAGCGTCGCCACACACAATGCCAAAAATCTATTATCAACTAAAAAGGTAGATGCTGTTTGCCTAAATATTATCAACGACTCTAACCCTTTTGGAAGCGACACTAACCAAATCGATTTTATGTCAGCATCGGACAGCATCACGTTATCCAAAGCAGATAAACTGACCGTTGCACTTCAAATCCTCGACCATGCGTGTGCTCTGTGAGTAATCTCCCCTCCCACGTCGCCATTATTATGGATGGAAATGGCAGATGGGCTCAAAAACAAGGGAAAAATCGTACCTTTGGTCATGAAAAAGGGGCAGAAACGGTCCGAAGCATTACCGCCTATTGCTCCCAGCATTCTGAAGTTAAACAGTTGACCTTGTACGCTTTTAGTACCGAAAACTGGAAACGTCCTAAACTCGAAATCGAATTTCTGATGAAACTTCTCGAGAGGTATTTTAAAAAAGAGCTCTCAACGTATCTCGAACAAAATATTCGGTTTCATCCCATCGGTGATCTCTCCGGCTTCTCTTCATCTTTACAAAAAACCATTATCAGCGTTTGTGAAGCCACGGCTCATTGCACAGGTCTGATTCAAAGCTTGGCACTCAATTATGGCGGAAGAGATGAGATTGTCCGAAGCGTACAAAAACTTCAACACTCCAATAGCACAATCAGCGAAGCTTCTATTTCAGAAGCACTTGATTGTGTCAACGATGTTGACTTGCTCATCCGAACAGGAGGAGATCATCGAATCTCCAATTTTCTGTTGTGGCAATCCGCATACGCAGAGCTTTTTTTTACCGATACGCTATGGCCTGAGTTCACCATTGATGAGTTAGAAAAAATTATTGCAAAATTTAAAAAAGTAGAACGACGCTTCGGAGGAGTTAATTAATGGAATGGATATTGATTTTTACACTGGGTGCGGCTATCGGCTCTTTTATGAACGTATTAATCGTTCGAACACCGCGGGATGAGAGTGTCTCATTTCCCGCATCACATTGTATGAGTTGCAATACACCGCTGCGTGCATGGCACAATATCCCCATTTTTTCATGGATTTTTTTACGAGGTCAATGTGCTTTTTGCGATAGTAAAATATCCGCTCAATACCCTATCGTTGAACTCCTTAGCGGTCTAATCTTTCTTTTCACCGTGATGAAATTGGGAATCAGCATTCAAGCCTTTGGGATAGCGATGGCATTTACCCTGCTCCTCACCCTCTCGGTGATTGACTTTTATTACAAAATGGTCCCTGATAGCATCAACCTCGCCGCCTTGACGTTTGCTGTATTTAGCGTTGGCTCGTTTACTGAATTTTTTTCCCATTTTAACAATGCCCTTTTATTTGCAGGGGGCTTTACCCTGATCCGATTTTATCTCTCCTACGCCATCAAAAAAGAGGCGATGGGGGAAGCGGATATCATGATCGCCGCAACCATGGGGGCAGTACTCGGGATTAAACTCGCAATTGTTGCCGTTTTTATCTCAGCAGTATTAGCCCTTCCTGCATTGCTGTTGACCCAAGGGGAGAGTGAAGACTCAAAACAGCTCCCGTTTATCCCTTTTTTGGCACTGGCCACATGGATTGTCCTCATGTTTGATACCCAAGTGAGTCTCTATTTGGAAACATTATATGGATAAGCTTCGTCACTATCTTTATACCCATTTGAACGTTCTGTTTTTCTCTATCTTTATCCCTTTGTTCACGATTGCTTCGGTCATTTTTATGATCAAACTAGCAACCTACACCGCGATAATACAGCTCAATATCTCAGAGATGGGGAAACTTTATCTGTTTGTTTTGCCTGAGTTGTTTTTTTATACCCTTCCTATTGCCTTTGTAATAGCAGGAGCACTGAGCCTCTACCGCCTCTCCAATGATAATGAAATGGTGGTCGTTTTTTCACTGGGTATCTCACCAACGTTTTTACTGCGGGTATTGGCAATACCGGCATTGCTTCTCACTCTGGTTTTGTTTGTTGATTATCTGGTGGTTACCCCCTATATCAAATCCATTTCTAAAAATTTTATAAATCAGAAACAGGCAGAAGCGAAATTCAATCTAACGGCTTCAGAGTTTGGACACAATTTCGGAGATTGGATGCTCTTTATCAACCACAGCAACAACAGTGCGCGTGCCTATGGTGATGTGGTCTTGTTTAACAAAAATTTAAAAGAAGAAATTCTTTTAGTGGCACATAAGGCCGAACTTCTCAATGAGCAGGGCAATCTACAGCTACGACTTAGTGATGGAGAGGGATATACCTACAACGCCGAAACCTTTAAACGGATGCAATACAAAACTCTGATGATTAACGATGTCATCGAAAGCGATGAGATACCTTATACTAACACCCTCGACTATTGGACATCACCTATCGACCATGAGTATCGGAATCGCTTGCTCACCACCAATGCGCTCTTAAGTCTCTTTCCGGCCCTTTCACTCTTTTTAATCGTAGCACTGGGCGTTGTTCACGCACGTCATCAAAAACGGTGGATCTATCTGTGGCTCTTTTTGAGTATCGTCCTCTTTTATGCGGGAAGTATGCTTCTGCATCAATGGCTTTTACTGTGGACAATCCCCATTTTTTCCATTGTCTGGCTGAGTATCACCTACGGATTTTATCGACGATTGGTGGGAAATCGCTTTTGAATCGTGTCAAAATCACCATGAGCTATAACGGTTCCGCATTTATGGGTTCTCAACAACAACCCACAACACACGAAACCGTTATCGGAACGCTCCTTATCGCCCTCAAACGCCTGAGAATACACACAGCGCCAAAAGGTTCAGGGAGAACCGATCGCGGTGTTCATGCAACCCATCAAGTGATGCATCTCGATCTCCCCCACTACTGGAGCGATTTGCGACGTCTCACTGATATGCTCAACATACAGCTCCCCTCTTCCATCCGTATTGGGCGTATTGAGTTTGTCGACAACGATTTTCATGCCCGATACAGTGCCAAAAAACGAACCTATCGCTACATTCTAAAAGAGGGAAAGAGCAACCCTTTTGAAGATAATTTTATTAGTTTCGTCCCCGCTCTTAATCCTCACGCCATCATAGATGCCATTAAACTTTTTGAAGGGACACATAACTTTGAACTTTTCAAAAAAAGCGGTAACGATATGGATCATTATATGCGCATCATTTACCGTGCATACGCCTACACCTACAAAGGGCATCTTATCCTCTGCTTTGAGGGGAACGGATTTCTGCGTTCTCAAATCCGTCTGATGGTCGGTTTTTTACTCCGTATTTCCTCGGGGAAAGCGACGAAAGAACAGCTCATCGAACAACTCTCAGCAGTTAAAAGACACAGTACCGACATTGCTCCGCACAATGGCTTATATTTAACACACATTAAATATTAGTCATATCGACTCAACTTAGTTGATACACCTTGCATTATTAATACTATTTCGTTAAAATCACAGTTCAAAATTTAACCTAAAAGGAATTAGTCACATGGCAAAACATCAGTTCCAGACTGAAGTCTCACAAATCTTACATTTAATGATCCACTCTCTTTATTCAAATAAAGAGATTTTTGTTCGCGAACTCGTCTCCAACAGCTCCGATGCACTCGACAAACTCAATATGCTGGTTCTCACCGACGACGCGTACAAAGGAATCTCTTTTAATCCCCGCGTCGACATCATCATCGATAAAGAGGCAAAAACACTCACTATCAGCGACAGCGGTATCGGGATGAACGAAGCAGACTTGGTTGAAAACCTCGGAACCATCGCCAAATCAGGAACCAAAGCGTTCTTGGAAAAACTCAGCGGCGATCAGAAAAAAGATTCCAACCTTATCGGTCAGTTCGGTGTCGGTTTCTACGCGTCGTTTATGGTAGCGGATAAAGTCGAAGTGATCAGCCGTAAAGCCGGAGAAGAGCAAGCCTACAAATGGTCTTCTATGGCAGGAAGTGAATACGATCTTGAACCGGCGGAACGTGATTCTCATGGTACAAGCATCATCATGCACCTAAAAGACGATGAGGGAGAGTTCCTAGAGACCCACCGTATCGAAAGTATCATCAAAAAATACAGCAACC
>JAUYSQ010000257.1 GCA_030696285.1 Sulfuricurvum sp.
CGATCACTCCTCCAACTGTACGCAAGCAATACCATCCTTTTTCCTCAAACGATTAAAACGTTTCTCAAAGAAACAAACCTCCTGCGCGAACTGGATGTTTTTTTACTCTCAATCAATCAAAAATCGGATAAAAAAGTGTTCAAACAGCTCACTTCTCTTCGAAATAAACACTATAAGGCTCTTTTTACCGAAGAGTCTAAAACACAAATTTTCCAATCCCTAAATGACTTTTATGATTTTCTGACCAACCTCAACCCCTCTTTTAATACCGAAAAACTGATCCGAATCGCCCATGAAGATTATGATGAAAACGTTAGACTCTATTCTATTCTTCCACAACCGGCATCCAAAAAAGAACTTCATACGCTGCGTATCCGCTTTAAAATCTCCCGTTATGCTCTTGAATTTTTGCACGACAGTGCTTTGGAAGATACCCATGTACAACTCGAAGAGTCTAAACGGTTTCAAGATACACTGGGAGAGATACATGATCTCTATAATCAAATCAAATTACTGAAAAAACTTCACCATGAAAATCCTTCCAAAGAACTCAAAGAACTTCTCTCAGAGAGAAAGAAGATGCTCAAAAGGTCAAAGAGTCCAGTCGATCGGTAGGATACCGTAACGGCTTAGATATTCATTGGTTTTACTAAAAGGTTTGGAACCGAAAAAGCCTCGATACGAAGAGAGGGGCGAGGGATGAGGGGCTTTTAGAATACAATGTTTGGTTTCATCAATCAATGCGCTTTTTTTCCCTGCATGAGCACCCCAAAGGATAAAAACAATATGTTCACGCCGCGCACTGAGTGTTTTAATCACCTGATCGGTAAACGTCTCCCATCCGCGTTCTTTATGTGAAAACGGCTCGCCTTTACGAACGGTGAGAAGGGTATTAAGAAGCAGTACCCCCTGAGTAGCCCATCCGCTTAAATCCCCATTTTTTGGAAAAGAACATCTGATATCATCGACCAACTCTTTAAAAATATTCTGAAGCGACGGAGGCAGAGGGACCCCTTGTTGTACCGAGAATGAGAGGCCATGCGCCTGCCCTTCTCCATGATACGGATCTTGCCCCAAAATGACGACTTTGACGGTATCAAAGGGACACAAATTAAAGGCATTAAAAATATCGTTGCCACGAGGAAAGAGAGTATAATGTTTTTTTTCTTCGACCAAAAATTCTTTTAACTCACTCATATAGGGCTGAGTAAATTCATACCTAAGCGCTTCTTTCCAGCTCTCATGGATAATCGGATTAACATTCATTGCATTATCTTAGAATATCATCTTCAAAAATCACCATTTCATAGATACTGCGCTTGGTTACCAATGATTTTTCAGGAGGAACACCGCTGCTGCATCGCATCCGTGCAATCTCGGAGCGTAATTCCATCATCTCCTGCTCCATCATCTCCATCTTCTCTTTGAGGCGCATGACGACATCTACCCCTGCGAGATTGACACCCACTTCACGGGTAAGACGCAAAATAGTTTTGATTTTTTCAATATCCCGCTGTGAATAAAGACGGATACGGCCATCGGAACGTGAGGGGGAAATTAAATTTTCCCGCTCATACTGACGTAACGTTTGAGGGTGAATTTCTAAAATTTTTGCCACGATACTGATCATATAGACGGGTTCATCAAAATGGTGCATTGCCTACTCCTGCGGAAGAGATTTTTTCATTTGTTCGACCAAATCACCGTCGATTTTATCCACAGCCGGCAGTACAATATTGGCTTTAAGATACAAATCACCGCGAACATTACTCTGACGGTTCAGCACTCCCATCTCTTTAAGACGAAAACGTTGTCCATTTTTTGTATTTTCAGGGACTTTCAATGTCACTTCTTTCTCAAGGGTCTGCACACTTACTTTGCCACCAAACAATGCCGCATACAAAGGGACATTAAATGTTTTAATGAGATTATCCCCTTCACGCTCATACTCAGGGTTAGCGGCAATCTCGATACGTAAATATAAATCACCGGCTTGCGCGCCATGACGCTTCCCTTTTCCGCGAACACGAAGTTTTTCACCGCTTTTAATCCCAGCGGGAATTTTGATGTCAAAACTCTCTCCCGAAAGGCTAATCGTGTGTTTACCGCCCAAAACAGCCACGGCAAAAGGAACAGTAACATTGGCATCAATATCAAGGTTCATCCCGCCGCCGAAGCCGCCGCCAAATCCGCCTCCACCGAAGCCTCCACCACCAAAACCGCCGCCGCCTTGGCCGAACATACTGCGTAAAATTTCATCAAGATCAACATTGCCGCCCTGACCGCGGGCAAAATCATGGAAATTTTGCCCACCGAACATTGAATCACCGACCTGATCGTATTTGGCACGTTTTTCTTTATCGCTCAATACTTCGTATGCTGCATTGATCTCTTTAAACTTCTCTTCCGCTGCAGGATCTTTGTTCACATCGGGATGGTATTGACGTGCAAGTTTTCGGTATGCTTTTTTAATCTCAGTTTCGCTTGCACCTGGGGCAACTTCTAACGTAGTGTATAAACTTTTTGACATTTGTAATTCCTATAATATGTAACTTATTTGTATTGATAAAATTATAGCATAAAGGTTGAGTCAAAATCAATCAAGGTTAAAAAGAGAAGTGCGTTGTATTGGGAGAAGAGGAAGATTAAAGATTGCGCCTTAAAGACGCAAGTTCTGTTAGTGCAAAAAGTGGCGAATACCTGTGAAATACAAAGACATTCCGTGTTCATCTGCCGCTGCAATGACCTCTTCATCGCGTACGGAACCGCCCGGCTGAATAACGGTTTTGACACCCGCCCCAGCTGCTGCATCAATCGAATCGCGAAACGGAAAGAATGCTTCAGAAGCCAATGCCGAACCGCTCACATCAAGCCCCATCTCTTCTGCTTTACGCAATGCACAGCGCGCTGCATCAACACGGGACGTCATCCCCATACCCACAGCTACCATTGCTGAATCTTTGACATACACAACACAATTTGATTTGGTCAACGATGCGACTTTATACGCGATTTCAGCATCTTTGAGCTCACTGGCACTTGCTGTGTGTTTCGTTACTAATTTGGCATTTTTAACCTCATTATCACCTACACGGTCAGCGTCTTGGAAAACAAATCCGCCATCGATGTGTTTAAAATCGACTGCATCACGGCTTAGGAGGATACGATCACTGCCGTATTCAAAAAGTTTAAGACGTTTTTTCGGCTCGAATACTGCTTGCGCCTCTTCATCGATTTTGCCCGCAATAATGACTTCTAAAAACATCTCATTCATTTTAAGGGCAAGCTCTTTGGTCACGACGCCGTTGACCGCAACGACACCGCCAAACGCCGAAATCGGATCGCATTTGAGTGCTTCAGTATAGGCATCCATCATATTTTCACGAATCGCAAATCCGCACGGATTGCCATGTTTGACAATACAAATCGCGTTCTCATCACCAAATGCCGCTGCAATTTTCACTGCACCGCTGATGTCGGTGAGGTTGTTGAAACTTGCTTCCCCTTTGAGGGTTTTGAAGTTTTTACTAAAGAAGGACTCAAACTCATACAACCCACCCTTTTGATGCGGGTTTTCGCCGTAACGGGTATCCATTACTTTGTTTCCGACGATGAACTGCTTCTCGCCCATACCGTTGTTAAAACGCTTGTTCATATAGTTGGCGATCATGGAGTCATACGCCGCCGTATGCTCATACGCTTTGATCATCAAATCACGACGGAATTCAAGGGTATTCAAATTATTACCTATCGCATTGAGAACCGTGAAATAATCATCCGGATCCGTAACAATCAAAACATCATTAAAATTTTTCGCAGCAGAGCGAACCATGGCAGGTCCTCCGATGTCGATATTTTCAATAATCTCGTCGAAATCATCGGTACGCTCGATGGTCGCTTTGAACGGATAAAGATTCACACATACGAGATCAATTTCAACGATACCGTATTCCATTGCCGTATTGACATGGCTATCCAAGTCACGACGAAACAAAATCCCTCCATGAATATACGGGTTAAGAGTTTTAACACGACCGTCAAACATTTCCGGAAATCCTGTCACATCATCAATCTCGATAGCATCGACACCGGAGTCACGCAACATCTTGTACGTCCCTCCGGTGGAGACGATCTCATAGTCCAAACCGATGAGAGATTTGGCAAACTCTACGATATTACTTTTGTCGCTAACGCTGAGGAGGGCACGTTTCATTCCAGTCCTTTGAGGGGTTATACCCCATAAATTAATGGCGGAATTGTACCAAATGGTGGTTTAGGGGAAGGTAAATTGAGCTAACATACCGTTATGAAACCCTATTTTCACCCCTTTCCCCCGATTATCGATGCTTCTACTCGCGTCCTCTTTTTAGGAAGTTTCCCCAGTATCGCATCCTTTGAGCACTCCTTTTATTATGCCCATGGACGCAATGCATTTTGGCCGATTATGGAAGAAATATTTGAGGTCAAATTTAGTAATAATAACGATAAAAAGAATTTTTGTTTAGCACATGGAATTGGGCTGTGGGATGTCATTGCTTCGTGCGAACGGAGCAATTCGAGTGATACCAATCTCAAAAATATCGTACCGAACGATTTTAGAGCCCTCTTCGAAACATTCCCAAATATTCAAGCCATAGCGTTCACAGGAAAAAAAGCCCATGATCTGTTTACGAAATACTTCAAAGATTTACCGATCGAAACAGTATTGCTTCCTTCTACCTCACCCGCACATGCCGCGATGACACGAGAAGAAAAAAAAGCTATTTATAAAGCTTTTTTGACTCAATTTTTAACTCTCTAATACCTGCTCAAAAATATTTTTAGCAATCTTCCAGCGATCTTCTTTGGCATTCATCATCACGATAATACAGTCATGCCCATCTTTTTTGGCACGAGCGATCAAGCACGCTCCCGCTTTAGAGGTATAACCCGTCTTGACCCCCACCGCGTATTCATAACGATTGAGGAGACGGTTATGGGTATAGGCAAAAAATTGCTTGTGTTTATTCTGTGAGTAATAGGTGTGCTCATTTAGGTTACTTATCGCATTGAACGTCTGATTTTTAATCGCGTATTCGGTCATTTTAAGCAAGTCATTCGGGGTAGAATAGTGCTCTTTTTCATCGTATCCGCATGGATTTGTAAAATGGGTGTGATTCATACCGATCATTCGGGCTTTTGCATTCATCATCTCAATAAAATGTTCTTCGCTTCCCCCAACCGTAATCGCAATCGCTTTTGCCGCATCGTTATCCGATTTGATCATCGTTGCTTTGACCAAATCAGAGAGTATTATCACATCCCCTCTCTTGTATCCGGCGATTGTCGGCTCCACTTTCGTCATCTCTCGTGTAATCGTAACGCTATGATTCATTTTTCCGCTTTGGATTGCCAAGAGCGCCGTCATAACCTTGGTCAGACTTGCCGGACTCACTATTTTTTGCGCATCTTTAGCATAAAGAATATGTTTTGATTTCAGATCTTTGACAACCATGGCATCGATTTTAAGTGTATCAAGTTCCTGCTTGTCTATTTGTCCAAACAGGGATACCGATAAAAGTAAACAGGTTCCTAAAAATTTCTTAATCATCTCACAATCCTAATGGTTAATTTTTTTCAAGATAAGCAAAGCATGTGCCATCTGTTATAATAGCAATAAAATTTTAAGGGGGGATGAATGCGACGATTTCGACGACTCTTTGCACTGTTGTTCATCCTCTCTCTCTTTGTTGGAGTAGCCCATCAACTGAGTCATAATCACCTGCATGGTGAACCGTGTGAAGTATGTGTACTTTCTCATGCTCCCGCACTTTTAGGGAATGCCGTCACAGTCGCACCCATAGATCATTATTACGAAAAATTTAGCTTTACGGATACCTCGTATCCTGTTGCGTCATCCATTCTAACGCGTAACCGCTCTCCTCCTCTCTCTTAAAATTACTATTATTCAAAACAAACCATTACTATAATTATTTAACCTTTTAGGATACTACTATGAAAAAAACACTTTCACTCATTGCGTGTGCCGCGATCTGTACTCTTGCCTCTGCCAACGAAGCGCATCTCGATACCATCACGGTCGATGGCTCTGTTACTACCCTCATACAGCACAAAGGCTTGCTCAAAGATTTGGTTGAAAAAACGGAAGTGATCGATCAGAAAGAACTTGAACATACACAATCTTCAACGCTCGCCGAAGCCATCGAAAAAGAAGCGGGTATCAATGTCACGACGGGTTGTTCTATTTGCGGGCTCAAGCGGGTACAAATAAACGGTCTTAAAGGAGAGCATACGACGGTATTGATCGACGGTATCCCTTTTAACTCAACGGTATCCAGTTTTTATGGGATGGATGCCATCGGTACTGCGGATATCGAGAGTATCGAAATTGCTCGCGGTGCAGGAACGTCGCTCACAGCACCTGAAGCTATCGGCGGAACCATCAACATTATCCCTCGCAAACCGCGTAAAAATACTATTGAAACGGATCTGTCAATGGGAACATTGGGAACCAAAAACTACTCTATTCTCGGTGAAGCCATGAGTAGCGATAAAAAAACGGGGATACTCGTTTCGGCGTCCTATCACAATCAAGATCAAGTAGACAACGATCACAATGGTATCAGTGAATCGCCGAGTTTGGAAAATCAATCTCTCTCACTTATGCTGACGCATGAATTTTCACCCTATGATTCGATCGAACTCAAAGCAAGCCATTTCACCTCAAACTCTTTTGGCGGAACCATGGTCTCCGAGAGCTCTGCCGTTGCCAGTTATGATCCTAATGCCCTTGATAGCTCATTTATGGGAGGCAATATCAATAATGTATATACCGGTCAACCGATGGAAATGTTAGAACGTATCCATACAACCCGCGATGAAATCTACCTCAAACAGCGCCATACCCTCAACGGCGAGATGAACCTCCAAACGACTCTCGCGTATGCCGAACAATTTCAAGATTCTCTCTATGAGGGTGCTGATTATCTCAATACCGACAAAACCTATTTTGGCGATATCAAAATCGATCACGCCCTCAACAATAACCATTTTCTAACCTATGGAACCGATGTCAAAATCGAAACGGCACGCTCGGAATCCAAAGCCTTTTTCGATGTTGCCGGAATGGACAAAGACGATTTTGACTATACCGCGTTGGGTCTTTATACCCAAGACGCATGGATGATCGATGATAAAAACGAACTCACCCTTGCCCTGCGTGGTGCAAAAATCACCACTAACTGGCGAGCTAAAACGGAACAAGGCAATGAAATCGATGAAACCTTGCTCGTACCCCGTTTCCTTTGGCGTCATAACCATACGAATGCCCTTGTCTCACGCTTAAGTGCAGGGATGGGATACCGCGCACCGTTGACCTTTTTTGAATCGGAACACGGGCTGCTCGACAGCGGATTTGATATGGCCATCACAGAGCTGGAAAAATCAAGAGGAGCGAGCTATGCACTCTCATACGATGCCAATGGCCTAAATATTACCGTATCCGCTGCCTATACACAGGTGAAAAATCTAGCCTATATCAATGAAGAATCAGGGA
The DNA here is from genome assembly GCA_030696285.1 of Sulfuricurvum sp. Lineage (GTDB taxonomy): Bacteria > Campylobacterota > Campylobacteria > Campylobacterales > Sulfurimonadaceae > Sulfuricurvum. The sequence continues at coordinate 7,556 of JAUYSQ010000257.1, forward strand.
CACCTACCCTTCAAAATCTTTCTGAAAATGTAAGCGTCAAAAATGGTGATATTACCCTCGGTTATGAACTAAGAGAGGGATTAAATATCTCGGGAGTCTACGAAATGTACCGCTATGATGATGCGTATAAATCGCACCTTTCACTGGCAAGCATCGAACAACGGGCCCGCATAAGCCTCGATTATGATGTAAACGGATGGGAATTGTATACGGAAGCAACATGGGTGGGGGCACGTGATTTAGCTCCGTATGGATACACAGATCGCTACAATGATTTAGCGCTTACCTCTCCTAAAAATACTACCGCACCCGCGTACACAACGGTCGATCTCAAAATCTCAAAAGAGCTGGACAAAAATTTTACTGTTTATGTAGGAGCCAAAAATCTCTTTGATACTGTCCAAACTGATACCGAATCTCCCCTCTTCTACGATGCAGATGGCGGCTTTGATTCCGCACACATTTGGGGACCGTTACGCGGACGAATGGTCTATGCAGGGTTAAAAGCCACCTTTTAAAATAAATTTGCGTTACAATAGGAAATGCAAAGTTCCTCACGCGCCACCCTTGAAATTGTCAGTGACACTTCCAAAACACTCTTTTTGTGCGGTGGCGCGTGGACGTTAAATACTCTTACAGACGTCGCAATCATTCTCGAATCGTATCATCCGATTTCTCCTATTACATGGGATATTACGAACGTTACCGAGCTCGATTCCGCCGGGGTTGCTCTGTGGCATCTGTATTCCAGAACGTTTAAAAAGAAAGGGATCATTTCCGAAATTATCGGTGCCAATGACGATCATCTTCGGCTTTACAATCTCCTCTATTCCCATCCCTATAAAGAAGAACCTCTCCCCAAGAACCCCTCATGGCTCTATATGCTTGGGCGTGAAACCCACCACACGGTTCAGGGAATCGGACATTTTTTAGCGTTTTTAGGAGAGGCTTTTGTCCTCTTCTTTTATACCTTGCTCCATCCGAGCCAAATCCGTTACCGCTCCATCGTCGCACATATTTATACCACCGGTACCCAAGCCTTGCCGATTATCGCCGTCAGCGCGTTTTTAATCGGGGTAGTGGTTGCGTACCAAAGCGTCGTTCAGCTCCAAAAATTCGGTGCTGACATCTTTATCGTCGATATGATCGGTATTTCCCTCACCCGTGAGCTTGCCCCTCTCATCACCGCCATCGTCGTGGCCGGACGGAGCGGTTCGGCTTTCACCGCACAAATCGGAGCCATGAAAATGACCCAAGAGATTGATGCAATGAAAACGATGGGATTTGATCCGTTTATCTTTTTGGTATGGCCGCGCGTTATTGCACTGATGATCGTTATGCCTCTCCTCATCTTTTTTGCCGATATCCTCGGAATATTAGGAGGAATGGTCATTGCGCAAGCCCAATCCCATTTGAGTTTTACCGAATTTATCCACCGTCTTCAAGGAACATTAGCCCTCAAGCACTACCTCATCGGCATACTAAAAGGACCGTTTTTTGCTTTTTTGATCGCGATGGTCAGTACCTATCGAGGCTTCCAAGTCTCCTCGAATACTGAAAGTATCGGTCACTACACGACTAAAAGTGTCGTCAATGCTATCTTTTTGGTTATTGCGTGTGATGCTCTCTTTTCGATCCTCCTCACCGAGTTAAAATTATGAGCCCTATTATTATCAAAGCGCATAATATCGTTACCGTATTGGGAGAGAATCTGATCCACGACCATATCAGCTGTACGATTCGTAAAAATGAAATATACGCCCTTCTAGGGGGAAGCGGATCGGGCAAATCAACACTTCTTCGAGAAATGATTCTCCTTCAACGTCCCCAAAGCGGTCAACTCAACGTGTTAGGCTTTGATTTAAAGTCCATTACCCCCATCGAGGCACAAAACCTCCGACGACAATGGGGAGTATTATTCCAATCCGGTGCCCTTTATTCTTCGCTGAGTGTAGGGGAAAATATCGCGATGCTCTACCGCGAGTACACGGACCTCCCCCCGAACCTTATCAACGAACTTGTCGCTCTTAAAATCGATCTCGTCGGTCTTCCTCCCCATGCACGCCATCTCTATCCCTCCCAGCTCAGTGGAGGTATGATCAAACGGGCCGCCCTCGCTCGCGCCCTCGCACTCGATCCAAAGCTCCTCTTTTTAGATGAGCCGACCTCCGGTCTCGATCCGCTGAGTTCACGGCAGTTTGATACACTGATTCGACAATTGCGCGACCTGTTAGGCCTCACCGTAGTGATGGTGACTCATGATTTGGATACGATACACCATATTATCGATCGTTTTGCATTGCTGGGTGAAAATAAAGTGATTGGCGAAGGGACGCTGGAGGAAGTGCTCCAAATCGATCACCCTATCGTCGATTATTTCTTTCAAAAGGGGTCTTATGGAATCCAGAGTTAACTATACCGCCGTAGGAATTTTTGTCCTGATTTTTGCTTCTGCCCTTATCGCTTTTGCCTTTTGGCTTGGCAAGTACAATCAAGAGGATGGCAATTACCACCGCTACCGTATCTATATCACCGAATCGGTTTCAGGTCTCGCCCCCGAAGCAGCTGTCAAATTCCACGGTGTCGATGTGGGCAAAGTCGAAACCATCCGAATCAATCCCCTAAACAGTGAAGAGGTCGAACTTACCCTTAAAATTGAAAAAGAGACCCCGATTAAAACCGACTCCAGTGCCGTATTAAAATTTTATGGTATCACAGGTCTGGCATTTATCGAAATCATCGGAGGGAGTAAAAATGCACCGCTGCTCACCACAAATAAACATACCATCAGCACCATACCATCCTCCTCTTCACTTATTAAACGGCTCGATGAATCGCTCAGTAACGTTGCCTCCAAACTCTCTGTGACTCTTGATCGTGCTGATCGCCTCTTTAGCGATCAAAATGTTGAAAACATCGCACAAAGCTTACATAATTTGCGCTCTTTAACCGCACAAATCGACAGTTACCAAGGAGAAATAAAAATCCTCCTAGCACACAGTATCGCTCTTGAAAACAATGCTACTGACGCAATGGGTACTATAAAAGAGGCTGCCGGAAGCGTCAAAAATACCTCAAATAATTTCAATACTCTCATGCAGACCAAAATGTCCACAACCCTTGAATCTCTCCACGCCACCTCACAAGAGAGCCATGCACTGATCCGAAAACTCGAAGCTTCAATCGATCGTGGAGATTATAATATTGCTGCTACGGCCTCCCCTGCAACCAAAGAACTTGAAATACTGTTATTACAAACGCAAACATTGACCCAAGAGATGGAAGCTACCCTAAACTCTCTCAGAGCCAGTCCATCCGATTTACTCTTCAAACAATCCACCCCTAAACCCGGTCCAGGAGAATAATCATGAAAACATTTCTATCCTTGTTTACCCTCTTCATTTTGAGCGGGTGTACCACCCATACTCCGAACATTACCGAATATTCTCTCACTACGGTACACCCATCTTCCGCCGATATTCCTACCGTTAGTTCGCCCAAAACACTTCAGCTTGCCACTACAAAAACACTCCCGTCTCTCAATTCCAAATCCATCTTCTATCTCAAAACCAATCAAGAGATAGGAAGTTACCTCTATAGCCGCTGGATCGATACCCCTTCGTCCATGATTGAAAATGCTTTTACGGCTGTACTCCAAAAAAGTGCCCTCTTTAGTGCAGTTATCCCTGCATCCTCACACGCCAATGGTGACTATCTTCTCGAATCCAACCTTCACGCATTTTATCACCGTATTCACGACGATCAAACAAGCGATGGAGTTATCGACATTACCTACCGGCTCATCGACACAAAGAGCAAAACAACCATTGCAACAAAACGCTTTACGCTCATTCATCCATCACAAGCCAATAATTCCAAAGAGGGAGTCGATGCCCTGAACAATGCTCTCAACTCGCTCAACAGTCAAGTTGTTCAATGGCTGCAAAATGGTATTGCAGAGAAAAAAATATAAAGAGAATTTTGTTCTTTGTCATCCTGAACTTGATTCAGGATCTTAGATTGCGGATCAAGTCCGCAATGACGGAGTATACCGCTTTGTATTAGTTACGAATAATTTCCTGTATTGCCTCATCAAAATTGGGATATAAGAATTCAAATCCTGCTTCTTGCAATACCTTTGGATACACCTCTTTGGAGTCAAGCATAACCGATGATCCCTCTCCAAACACCAGTCTTACTAAAAATCCGGGAAGACTAAAGCACGTGGGACGACGAAGGTAGTGACCAATTTTGTTGGTCTGACGAAGATTGCAAATCGGCTCAGGTGTCGTAAAATTAACTGCACCTGAAATGGCTTTATTCTCGATCAGAAAAGCACACGCCCGAACCAAATCGTCTAAATGGATCCATGAAATCATCTGAAATCCATCCCCCATTTTGCCGCCCAACCCCAGCTTGAACGGAGGAAGCATTTTTGCCATTGCGCCACCCTCTGCGCCATAGACGACACCAAAACGCATCAAACATACGCGCACATCCAATGCTTTTGCTTCCAACGCGGCATCCTCCCACTCTTGCACCAGTGTTGCCAAAAAATCATTTCCGAAATAACGGGAATTCTCATCATGCTGGTAATACGAATCGTACACTCCCACAGCGGAAGCATTGAGTAAGGTTTGTGGAGGATGGGCACATCTCTCAATGGCACGCACCAATTTTTGTGTGGTTTCTATACGGCTGGAGTGGAGTATCTTTTTGTAACTGTCCGTCCAACGCTTCAAAATAGATGCTCCGGAAAGGTTGATGATGACATCCGCTCCATCCAGTTGTTCGGTAATGGATTCAATGGATGTTGATGGACGAATACTTAATGGCGTAACGGTGTATCCACAGTGGACCAAATGGTGAGATAACGCTTCTCCGACAAATCCACTCATTCCACATATAATGATCCGCATGCGATTCCTCCAACAGAATTTGGAAGATTATAGCTAACCCTTATCATTCAGACCATTTAAATAGCCAACCATATCAATGCTTTAACAAAAAGAGAAGAATATTGAAAAAAGAGGGGGGAAATTATGAAAAGAGAGATTAAAAAAATGCCCCTTATAAGCGGGGCAATAAGGAATTCGTCAACATGCAGGGACATTTCCTGAATCTGAACCGTATTCAAACAAAAAATCGCGTAAATGCTCTGCTTGATCTTTAAATCTATCCCCATTAAAATAGGGTTCTGCTTTTGTCCCTACATGCTTTTTGATTATCACTTCACCATTCTTAGCAAAAAAGTCATCCCACTCATTTTGCGTAAGCATCGCAGCACCTTTAGTACCCGTCCCATGACACTCTTTACAGTTTTTTGTATACCATTTTTGACCTTTATTGATATCCGCTGAAGCACTTGTCGTCATCACCGCTATACCCATAACGGTCGCCATAAAAAATGTAGCCGAATTTCTCATACAATTCCCTATAATTGTTAATATTAGAAAATAATATCTTATAAAGAATAAATCGGCGATTAACACCCTACTGATGTTTTAACAATAACGAGAAAAGTATTATAAAGAATGAAGAGAGGTAAGAAAAGAGGTGTTAAAAATTGCCCCAGACTAGGGGCAAAAAAAAGTTATCCGCAAGAAGGGACATTTCCTGAATCTGAACCGTATTGGAACAAGAAGTCACGAAGATCTTGTGCTTGACCTTTAAAGCCATCACCATTGAAATATGCCGCAGATTTATCGTTCGCATGTGCTTTGATAATTTTTGCTCCGCCATTGGCAAACAAATCATCCCACTCATCTTGTGTATGCATAGCAGCACCTTTTGTACCGTTACCATGACAATTTTTACAGGTTTTCAAATATGCTTTTTGACCTTTTTTTTCATCCGCAGACGCAGATGCACTCATCATCCCAACAGCAACAACCGCTGCAAGAAAAAACGAAGTTGATTTCGTCATATCATTCCTTTTTTTTAAGTATCAAAGTATGATATCTTATAAAGAATAAATGGACGATTAATCAATCAATCCGTTTGATTTTTTTTATTCTTGCTCTTCTTCTACCGTTTCAACTGCTTCTTTGACTCTATTTGCTCGAACTTCCAAGCGAATTTTATCTTGACGTACTTTTCGATACGCCTTGTATTGCGCTTTTTTCAGTTCCTCACCCTCAAGTGCGACCTCTGCCCCGATCTCTTCAGGAGAGAGCCCTGCTTCATTCATCATCACCATTTTGAGCTCTTTTTTCGTCAAATGACGCTTAAGCGACGCATACAATTCACGCTCATCTGCTTCGATTTCTACCGCATCACATCCATACAAGCCCACGAGGACTTCACGAATTGTTTTTTCAGGGTTGTAACGCAACCACAATGAGTTTTCTAACATTAAAATACCTTTGTAATAATCTGTGTGAGGTCTTTCGTATCAATGATAACATTTGCCTCTTTTTTTAGAATGGGTTTGGCACAAAAAGCAACTCTGATTCCTGCATGCTCAAACATAGAGCGATCATTTGCCCCATCGCCAACGGCCATCGTCTCCTCTGGCGTAATCCCAAAAAGTCCTTGCAGACGTTGCAGCATATCCCCTTTTGAGAAATCAAACATCATATCTCCGCCGACAAGTCCTGTAAGTTTTCCCTCTTTTTCATGCAATACGTTTGAAAAATCAGCATCATAACCAAGAATATTTTTCGCATGAGAAGTAGCTGAACGAAATCCTCCGCTGAAACAGACGACTTTAATCCCGCGTGCTTTAAGGGCGGCAATCGTCTCCACTGCGCCCGGCATATAGGGAAGATTATGGCAAATTTTTTCTACTTTAGAAAATTCCAGCCCTTCCAGCAGCCCTACTCGCTCACGCAACGATTCAAAAAAATCGAGTTCGCCGTTCATCGCTCGCTCCGTGATCGCTGAAACCTCATCACCGATTCCCAATGCCTGCGCAAAAAAATCGATAGTTTCACCATCCATCAATGTTGAATCAAAATCAAAAACACAAAGTTTGATCAAAATATATATCCTGTTTGTTATAATGACGCAATTATATCCAAGGGTAGCTTTTGTTCGAATCATTTATTGACAAACTCCGTCACACTACTTTTATCACATTAGAGACGACTCCGTCTCGTTCCGCGCAGTTTGCCCCTACCGTCGAAAAAATTGCCGCTTTGGGCCTTGATAAACTCGTAGACGGATTTAGCACCACCGATAACCCTCTCGCAAAACTCAAATACAATGCCCTCTTTGCGAGCATAAAGCTTCAAGAGCGCTTTGGCAAACCGACATTAGCAACAATGAGTATGCGCGACCGCAACCGAATCGCACTCCAATCCGATCTTCTCGGAGCCAATGAGTTCGATGTCCGTACTATCCTCGCCCTCACCGGAGACAGTGCCCACTACTCCGATCAGCCCCATGCCAAAGGGGTTTTTGAGGGAAATAGCAATCTCCTCCTCGATATTATTACAACACTCAACAGCGGTTTTGATTTGGCGGAACAAAAACTGATAATGCCCCCTCTCCCCATATACCCTTTTGCTGTTATCGATTCCTACTCAAAAAATACCGCTGCATTGCAAAAAAAGATGACTAAAAAAGTAGTGCATGGAGCCGTAGGGATCATCTCACAGCCTGTTTATGACCTAGAAAGTGCCCATAAGCTTCTTGATCTAATGCAAAACGCAAATGACGCACACCCGGATCGTGAGCCGTGCGTTCTTGTTTTGGGCTTTTTTCCGATCACTAAACTTCGTACCGCAAAGTTTTTGGATGAAAATGTTCCTGGAATTCATGTACCGCAAATGTGGGTTGAAGCACTCGAAGAAGCATCTCTTATCAGTGCCGAAGAGGAGTACAAGGTCGGCTTTAAACTCAGTAAAAATCTCTTTGATGAACTAAAAGCCCTTCATCCAAAAATACACATCATGACCGCCAATCAGTTCGAGCTCGCCCGGGCGATTTTGAACTAATTTCAGCCTCTTTTGGCTATAATCGACTCACTTTAACCTTGTAGGAATACCACTTTATGATCGATGTAAAACTACTCCAGAAAAATTTTGACGAAACTGCCTCTGCGCTTATGCGCAAAAAAGTCTCTATTGAGATGATTGCAGAACTTAAAACCGCTAATGAAGACCTCAAAACAGCTAAACTCACCTATGAGACCCTCCAAGCCAAACAAAATGAACTTAGCCGCCTTTTTGGGCAATACAAAAAAGAGGGCAAAAATACCGACGAACTCAAAATTGAAGTGGATACCAATAAAGCGACCCTCACTGATCTTCTCGAAGCACAGCGAGCGTACGAAGAAGCTATGGATGCCATTATCATGCGCGTCCCTAATCTCCCGGATGAGAATGTTCCTGACGGCGAAGATGAAAATGACAATATCGAACTCAGAAAAGTACTTATTCCTCCGACATTCAGTTTCACTCCAAAAGAACATTGGGAACTTGCCGAGCAAAACGGCTGGATCGATTTTGAACGCGGTGTAAAACTTGCCAAAAGCCGTTTTAGCGTTGTGAGCGGTATGGGTGCACGTCTGGAACGGGCACTTATTAATTTTATGCTTGACTTCAACCGCGAACGGGGCTTTATGGAAGTGAGTGTTCCGATGCTTGTTAATCGCCGCGCGCTGGAAGGGACAGGTCAGCTTCCGAAGTTTGAAGATGATTTGTTTAAAGTCGATGGAGAAGAGCTTTTCTTGATCCCGACAGCCGAAGTACCCCTAACCAATCTCTATCAGGATGAAATTTTAACTGCCTCTGAGCTTCCGATCAAAATGACCGGATATACCTCGTGCTTTCGCAAAGAAGCCGGTTCAGGAGGACGCGATGTGCGGGGAATGATCCGTCAGCATCAGTTTCACAAAGTCGAATTGGTTAGTATCACCCGCGCCGATCAAAGCGATGCCGTATTTGACGAAATGGTAGCATGTGCTTCGGATCTCTTAAGCGCACTTGGACTACCACACCGTCTTGTCACCCTTTGTACGGGAGATTTAGGATTTGGTGCGGCTAGAACGATAGATTTAGAAGTGTGGCTTCCGGGACAAAATACGTATCGTGAAATCAGCTCCGTCTCCAATACTCGCGACTTCCAAGCCCGCCGTGCGAAGATACGCTACAAAGAAGAGGGAAAAAATCTCCTCGCTCACACACTCAACGGTTCAAGTTTAGCGGTAGGACGGACGATGGTAGCTGTAATGGAAAATTTCCAACAAGAAGACGGCTCTATCATCCTCCCTTCTGTATTGCAAAAATACCTCTAAAGGCAAAAACCCGCTATGGCTGACGAGCACGAAGAGATAATCATCATCGAAGAATCCGACGCTGTAGGTGTCGAAATAACGGTACCCAATGATGATGACATTCCAACCAAATCCCCTCTCAATAAAAAGAAGATACTCCTTATAGCAGGAGCAGTAGGGCTTTTATTGGCAGCCGGAGGAATCACCTTTGCCCTTCTCTCTCATTCAGGAGAAGAGCCTCCTAAAGAAGAGCATCTTATTAGCTCAAAAGACCCTCAAGAACCAAAAATAGAGCCCAGTGAACTTGAAAATATGATTGAACGGGCCAATTATATGTATACGAACGGCAATCAGGCGGAGGCATTGAAGCTGTTCGAGAAAATTGCCCTCTATTCGGAATCCATCTCTCAATATAATTTGGGTGTTGTGCGGCTCAAAGAGAAAGAGTACGAAGGAGCATTGGAAAATTTCAAACGCTCTATCTCTATGAGCGAAAATCGATGCGTTAGCGCCATCAATGCTGCCGTCTGCTGTCTCCACCTAAAAGAAAAAGAGAACTTTGAATATTATATCGACTTGGCGCAGGCATACTTAAGCGCTGAGAGCAACTCTCCAATGTACTCCTATTACTATACGTTGATTAATTATTACAAAGGAAATTATTTCGAAGCCCTCAGCGCTCTTAATCATCCGACAACCGATGAGTATCAAATTACCCAACATAGGCTCAAAGCTGCCATTGATACCCTTTATGGCAATTATGAGGGTGCGATCAAAGCCCTTGAAGATCCCCTCCAGGAGTCGGACTCTTTTTCGATTGGTCTGCTGTATGCCAATAATGGTGATTTACGCAAGGCACGTGAGTATTTTAACAATGCCATGATCCAAAACAAAAAGCCTATTCAAGAGAGCCTCTCTTTGGTCTATGTCGATTTAAAATTGGGGCAGCATCAAGAAGCAGGAGAAATTCTCAAGCAGGTGACTGAACGCTATCCTAACGATGTTTATACCCCCTACCCACTTAAAATATTTCTCAAACCAGCCCTATTTCACCCCGATACCGTACAAAAATCGTATCGCACACTCAATGCCAAAATGCACCCCCAAACGTATCCGAAAATCTTTGCCTTTGCCCCCTATAAAATATTTAATGCCAACCAAACCATCAGCTATATTCGCAAAGGAAATGCCAATATCTATATTGATGACGTAAGTTCTGCAAAAGAGTATCTTGAAAAAAGTGCTCACGCATCCGATATTGATTATGGTATTGCCCTAGCGATCCAAAAGGCTCTTCATTGTCGTCTCCGAGATGCCAATGAACGTTTTCAAAAACTTCTTCTGACCCATCCACAACACTCAATTCTTCATTATAATTTAGCTCTAACCTATGCTCAATTGGGAGATTACACCAAAGCTTACGATCATTTTTTGCGCTCCTACCATCTGGATGCCAATAATTATCTTTCTGGTATCTTTGCGATTATGACATCCGAGTTGATTTCCAAGCCAAATCCAAAATTAACTTCAATTCTCAAAGACAATCTCTCACAAGAAGCGCAGAGTGAAGAGTTTGACCTCTATCGTACCCTTTTTTCCATTAGTGAAAATAATTATCCCTCATCAAGCCGTTGGCTGGACAATCACTACAAAGAGCGCCCTCTTTATTTAATCATGAAAATAATTATCGCTCAAGAGCTTAAAATGACATCTCAAGCCAAAAAAGCATCCGAAAAACTGACGTACACACAGCCTAATGACCTTCTTCCGCATCTGCTCTACATTGAGACCCATTACAATGATGAGACCCCTAAAGCGTATGCACGCTCAAGCCTCAATTATCTCAAAAATCAAAAAATCAGTTATGATGATTTTTATTTTGGACCTCAGATTTCTCGTGATCAGGGGGTAATGATGGCAGCTATTACAGGAACGCTCACTCCCCTCATCCAGCGGCTAGAGAATAAACTGCAAACGACAACCGAAAATCGTACCAACATCACCTCAGCATTGGCCCTCGCACATTTTTACAATCAGGACTTTGAAAAATCCTACACTCTCTATAATGAAGTAGTGGATACATACGGGTTAAAAGATGAGCGAACTCTTTTTATGGCAGCATCGGCATCCATAGGGGCTGAGCATTATCAAAATGCCATCGCGCTTCTGGAGCTCTCCAAAATGACCAATCCCAACTATCTCGAAAATCGATATGCATTAGGGTTACTCTATATGCAGGTTCAAAACAATCCTGCAGCTGTTATTCAATTCATAAAAATTGGAAATACAGGATTTAAATCACACACGTTTGATTTTAAAATCGATACTGACAAACTCGCAACCGAACCGCAACTGTATCACCCTCTGTAAGCCACCAAGCGCCGAACAAGATAATACGTTGCCCGAAGAGGGCCATACAAAAGATACAAAGCTCCCAGTGTCCCCATCCCCTCAATCGGATAAATAAAGACCATTAGAGCAACCACGATTGCACCAATCAAAAAACGGGTGAAATGGATAGCACGCATATTGAGTTTTTTAAAGCTTGGATAACGGATATTACTGACCATCAATACTGCCAAAAGAGTCGAAAGAGGCAAGAGGAAGATTTTAAATTTCGCGAACTCTCCATACTGTTCCAAAAGCAAAATCGCTGTTGCAATCATAATTGCCGCAGTGGGGATAGGGAGTCCTATAAAAACAGAAGGTTCTATCCTAGCTGTCATAACATTAAAACGGGCCAAGCGCACTGCTCCAAAAATGATAAACAATGAACTCGCAACAATCCCCACTCGACCGTATTCATCCCCTATATAGAGATACATCAACAAGGCAGGGGCGACCCCAAAAGCAACAATATCCGCCAAAGAATCAAATTCCACCCCAAAATGGCTTGCCGTATTGGTTAGGCGAGCAACCCGGCCATCCAATCCATCAAAAATAAGCGCAAGAAAAATAAACCATGCCGCACTGCTAAAAGAGTTCTCTAATGCAAGGGAAATGGAAAAGAAACCGGAAAAAATAGAGGCAGCAGTGAAGAAGTTGGGGAGAAGGTAGGCGATAGGAGGGGGATCCTTACGCATTAAATCGGCCGATAACACTCTCCCCGGCACGGACATCATTGCCCGGATGAATGGTTAACTCTACGCTATTTGGAAGATAAAGAATCGTTCGGCCCCGTGCTAAAAATCCATAACGATTTCCCTCTTTCATCTTTTGTCCATCCTCTGCTCCAATCAAAATAGAAAAACAGTTTTGACTGCTCGTATGCTCCATAAATATTTCATCTCCACGGAGTGAACGGAAAGAGAGGACCGCCTTTTCATTCAATGTTTCTGCAAGGGGACTGTTCAATGCCAAAGAGACACCATGACGAATACGACACCCCTCAATGGTGCCATCATACGGAGCACGAAGCATCGAGACATTCCATAATCCATTGAGAATGGTGATCTTTTTCATCATCTCATTGTTGATAAACATCTCCTCGATCCCGAGAACAACACCATCAACACTGCTCACAATGGTGGATAAATCCCCCATTTGTGAACTGCGTTCAGGATTCCGAAAAAGGAGTATCAAAGAGACAAGAATTGCCCCTGCAATAAACTGAAAAAAATGGAGTCCCGTCATCGTAAAGAAGAGAAAAAAAGTCAAGGCAAGCGCCAACGGCAACCATCCTTGTCGAGAGAGAATAAACGTATCATTTTGCATTATCATAAAAACTCCTAAGAAGGTTGACCTATCTCTTTTTTCGGTGACAATTTCGTATCAATACCATGATCGATCTCATATTTTTCAATGATTTCTCGAACCTGATCTCCCGAAATATTCTCTTTTGCGTATAATAATTCTACCATTTTTTCGATTGCATCTTTATACTCTTCGAGCCGTATTTTAACCTGTCCGTAACGCTCATTCAAGGTGGTTTTGATATACATATCCATCTCTTCAGCCATTTTCTCACTGTACTCTTTGGCCTGCGTCATACCGCCACCTAAGAAGGTACTACGTTGACGCTCCAGCACCATAAGACCGGCAACGTCACTCATCCCATACATTTGCACCATTGCTTTTAAAATGTCAGTCGTTCGTTCCAAATCGTTCGCTGCACCGGTTGAAATTTCTCCGATAAAGACCTCTTCTGCCGCGCGACCGCCTAAAAGGACATCAATCTCGGCAATCAATTCATGACGCTGCATCAAATATTTGTTCTCTTCAGGCGTATTGAGAGTATAACCCAATGCTGCAAGACCGCGAGGAACGATAGAAACTTTAGAGACTTTTTTAGCACCCTTAGTCGTTTCTGCCAAAAGGGCATGACCACATTCGTGATACGCAACAATACGTTTCTCTTTCTCATCGATTCGTCGACTCTTTTTGGACAGTCCTGCGATAGCACGTTCAACTGCTTCGCGTAAATCAGCCTGACGAACCGTTTTTTGACTTTTTCGCCCTGCAAGCAATGCAGCTTCATTAATAATATTTGCCAAGTCTGCACCGGCTAAACCGGCAGTTAGACGCGCTATCTCTTCGATATCGGTATCGCTGTCTTGCTTGATCCCTTTTATATGAACCTTTAAAATATCAATACGACCTTGAAAATCGGGCTTATCGACCAACACTTGGCGGTCAAATCGCCCCGGACGAAGCAATGCGGGATCAAGGATTTCAGGTCGATTGGTTGCCGCTAGAATAATAACTGGCGTATCACTCCCAAAACCGTCCATCTCTGCAAGTAGCTGATTAAGCGTCTGTTCACGCTCATCATTACCTCCCATCATTCCTCCAGCTGCACGACTCTTACCGATTGCATCGATTTCATCAATAAAGATGATAGATGGAGCATCTTTTTTGGCTTGCTCAAACAAATCACGCACACGAGCAGCCCCTACCCCAACAAACATTTCGATAAAACTCGATCCGGAGACCGAGAAAAAGGGAACTTCCGCCTCTCCAGCTACTGCTTTTGCCAATAATGTTTTACCGGTACCGGGGCTTCCTACGAGCAGTACCCCTTTAGGAATTTTTGCACCAAGTTCTACGTATCGACCCGGAGATTTTAGGAAATCAACAATTTCCAATACCTCTTCTTTTGCCTCTTGGACACCTGCTACATCATCAAATTTCGTCTTGGGTCGTTCAGAATTAACCAGTTTTTTTGAGCTTCCCATCCCCAAAATACCGCCACCCATACTTTTTTGCATCCGTCCGGCAAAAAACATCCATATTGCGATAATGATAAGAAAAGGAAACAGCCAACCAAACATATCGGTAAACCAATTGCTCTCATTGAATCCACTGTAATCGATTTTTTGCTTATCCAAAAGGACGATAAGAGAGGTATCTTCTCCCAAAATTCGGCGGGTAGTATAGGCTACTTTACTGTTGGCATCATTGCCAAGAGCACGAATATAGGTTTGCCCAATGGCTACTTTTTCAACTTGCTTGTTTTCAATCAGCTTTTTGAGCTCCGCATAACTGACCTCTTGGGTACGTGTTACCGATTGACCGTTTACTTTTCCGGTCAGATCACTTTCATTTCCGATAAATACTTTAAAAAGCATGATGACAACGATGGAAAAAATCGCAAATGTAATCAGAGGGTTTTTATTAAAAAAATTATCATTTTTACTTGGTGGGGTCGATTGGTCTGGTTGTGCCACAGCATCATTCCTTTTTGGTTAATACGAGTGTTACCCACTCGTTTTCAACGATTCGCTCACGCAATTCATACTCTTTGTATGCGCGTAGAACCTTATCTTCATATTTATCCATTATCCCTGATAAAATGAGTGTTCCTTTTTCACGTAACCGTTTTTTCAGATCACTGGCGATAAAAACAAGAACATCCGCAACAATATTTGCCACGATCACATCGTATTGCTCTTGTGTTTCATTAATCGGCCCTTCCCACAATCGGCGGTAGGTAAGAGTGTTTTGCTCTGCATTGACTGTGGCATTCTCAACGGAAAGAGGATCCGTATCGCACGCATCGACGATAGCCCCTTTCTTGAGTGCCGCCATCGCCAAAATACCGCTTCCACAGCCGACGTCCATCACCTCATTGCCCTCATTGACAACCGCGGCAATAGCACGCAAACACGATGCTGTCGTCGGATGGTGTCCCGTTCCAAATGCCAAAGCAGGATCAATCGCAATGTTAAGCATCCCCTCTTTGGGAGCTTCCCATGTCGGATGGATGTAAAAAGGGGCAATCTCTATGGGAGTAATGGCGCTTTGATACTGCGCAATCCAGTCATCATTTTTCTCTTTAGTCAGGACCATATCAACATCGACAATCTGACCTAACGCTCTTTGCAAGGCTTCGGCAAACTGCTCGATACCCCACATTACCGTCTCGAGATCTTCCTCACTGCGGACAATAAACCCATCATCAATTTCTTCAAAACCAACCGGTATGACATCTACCAAAAAATCGCTAAACAATTCTAAATGCGATGATGGTTTTACCACCAACATATAATAATAATCTTGCATTAACTCTCAGTACCTAAAACGGCAGCAAGCTTTTCTTTGAGAACTTGAGGAGTGAAAGGTTTGACGATGTAATTATTCACACCTGCTTTAAGCGCGGTAATCACCTCTGCCTTTCCCCCCTCAGTTGTTACCATGATAATCGGCAAATCGACGAAACGAGCATCTGCACGCACCTTTTTAACCAATTCCAATCCATTCATTTCAGGCATATTCCAATCGGTAATTAACATTCCAACATCGTTATTTTCGTTCAGGGCATTCCATCCTTGAAGGCCGTCTTCCCCTTCAAGAACCTCGTCATAGCCAAGACGTGAAAGGGTGTTTTTAATGATACGGCGCATTGTTGAGCTGTCATCTACAACCAATAATTTCAAAGTACGTCCTTTGTAATCAATGTAATTTTTTATTTAGAGTAATGTGCAAATCATAGCTAAACGAACTTTGAGTAGAGTTTAAAAAAAACGCTTTAGTTCAATTCGACCCTCATAAAATGCTTTTCCGACAATAGCGCCCGCAATTTCACCTGTTGCCATCAGTGCTTCAATATCGCTATCATCTTTTACCCCTCCGCTGGCAATGGTGGGAATATTACACGCTCGGGCAATTTCAAGGGTGAACTCAACATTGACCCCGCTAAGGGTTCCATCACGCCCGACATCGGTACAAATAATCGCTTCAACCCCTGCATCCGCAAATTTGCGTGCCAAATCCGTTGCTCTCATCTGACTCACTTCACCCCATCCCTCTACAGCGACGTAGCCATCGATCGCATCGATACCGACGACTATCGGATACTTTGCCGCCATCGCTTTGACAAATTCCGGATCACGAAGGGCAATGGAGCCCAAAATGAGACGATCGATCCCCAAATCCAAATAGCGCTGAATCGTCGCTTCATCCCGTATTCCGCCTCCGAGCTGAAGTTTAACCTTACAATTCTCACGAATAAGACGAATTTGATCCAAATTTTTAGGTTCACCCGCAAATGCGCCATTTAAATCAACCAAATGCACCCACGCAGCACCCATCTCTTCAAATGTTTTAACCAGCTCCCATGGGGTATCCGAATAAATTTTTGCGCTCTCCATCAGCCCTTTGGTAAGACGAACGGCTTTGCCGTCTTTGAGGTCAATTGCTGGAAAAATAGTCATATATACACCTTTTTTAGATATTTAACATTTAGATGTTTAACATCAAAGTTTAATAAAATTTTGTAAAATTTTCAAGCCGTTTTGGTGGCTTTTTTCAGGGTGTGGCTGAATCCCCATCACATTGTCATGCGCCACGGCGCTCGTAAAACGATAGCCGTATACACTTTCCCCGATACTGTCCGCATCATTGCTGCAAACCGCATGATAGGAGTGGACAAAATAGAGGTAATGGGCTTCATCCAGCCCTTCAAAGAGGGGATGTTCTTTGGTAAACATCCGGTTCCATCCCATATGGGGAACTTTCAGCGGTGTGTGGAAACGGCTGCTGTCAAACGCCACTACGCGCCCTTTTATCAACCCCAATCCATCCGTAATCCCAAACTCTTCACTTGATTCAAACAACAGCTGCATTCCTAAACAGATTCCCAATAAGTAGTTTCCACTTTTGGCATACTCTTTTACCGCCTGATCCATACCCCGGGCTTTCAAATGTTCCATTGCATCGCCAAACGCACCAACTCCCGGTAAAATAAGTTTGTCATACTCCCCTAGTTTATCAGGATTGGATTCGACAACGACCTTTTCACCCAACAGTTCAAAGGCATTTTTAACACTGGCAAGATTACCCATGTTGTAATCGACGATACCAATCATTCTCGCTCCTTAATATGAGTAAAACGGATATAAACGGCTAACCCTATCATTAACAATGCCACTCCACCGATAATATAAATAGCATTTATCAGCATTGCAGGTTCCGTCATCGCAAATTTAAAGACCAGCATCAATGCTTCAATCGAGAGGGCAATAATGATAGAACCCAAAAAACGCACCATCGTTTTGTGAACATCCGAAGCCGGATCTTTCTTGGAGCGTCCCAATACCTCTTCTTCGAAAAGCGTTTTCACCAAATCAAATATTGCCAAAGAGAGGGTAAGTAAGATTGTCGATTCAAAAATATCTTTAATCTCGATTTGATCGTATGCACCGATACCGTACGTCAAAAATCCTTCAAGGCCCTTGACAAAGAGGAGCAGTGCAACAAACGCCAATGCAATGGAAAAAAGGGCATAAATACTCCGGAAAAATTTACCGGCCAAACTTTCAGAAGCAAGCGGATGCGCGATGCGGAGAACTTCGGTCAACGGCATATCCAAACACGCAACGTAGAGAATTGCCCCATGCTCATCAAAAATAGGCTCCGACGCCGTAACCGTCAACTCATCATTGAGTAAAGAGGGATAAGGATCGGTAATCGTACAGCGGCGCTCATGCATCGCACGGTAATAATACGCTCTTGTAGAGCGATTTTTACCAATATCTTCCTCTTTTTTTCCCACTTTAAGATAAGTCGGTCCGACTTGATTTCCTGCTGCATCGAGCAAATAAACCGCTTCTGTTCCTTGCAAGTCACCCTTAATTTTGCGAAGACGTGCGGTTATCGAATCAACCGTTACTGAGGGAAGATGATTGGGGAGATTTTTTTGAAAAAGGTAGCAAAAATAGGCTCTTGCTTTGGGACGAATTTCAGAAAATTGTTGAATATCTTGAACTACCACTTTATTATCTCCCCCTACATCATTTTGAAGCGGATTATAACTTAGTTGCCCTTATGTATTCGTTTAGATTTACAGGGTATTTCTGGATACAAGCATTGCATTCAATCACCGATATCACCTTTGACAATTGACATAAAGATAGATATTTTTATAAAGAGCGGGGTGGTTTAAAAAAATACAAAAAGAAGGTTGGCTTATTAAAAGCCCTGAAATAAGAAGTTTCCACGTGGTCGGAGCGACCTGACTCGAACAGGCGACCTCTACAACCCCAATGTAGTGCGCTAGCCAAACTGCGCTACGCCCCGATAAAAAGTGGAATCGAAGGATATTAAAAAGATGATTAATCCCACATAAAAGCATTTTGTCTTATACTCTCTCCATGAACACCATACATTCCTATTTACTCCGTTCTCAATCACTATTGGCATGTTTTACGACACGGCATGGCGGCACGTCTCGCGCACCCTATACCAGTAACAATCTCGCGTTTCATGTCGGGGACAATCGTGAGAATGTCCTCCAAAACCACGATTTACTTGCAGAGTCCTTGGGCTATACTCGCAGTAGATTAATTCATATGCGTCAAATCCATTCCGATCAGATCGTCATCATCAATGATACACACCATTTTGATACTCCGCCCGAATGCGATGCCCTCATCACCAACCGTCCCAATATCCCCCTGATGGTGATGAGTGCCGATTGTACGCCGATACTTTTGTACGATCCGACTACTCAGACGATTGGAGCGGTTCATGCGGGACGTGCGGGTGCTCTTAACGAAATTCTCCCAAAAACGCTGCACGCTATGGGAAAAGAGTACGGGACAACGGCAGATGATGTTATCGTACTTTTGGGACCATCCATTCATGGATGCTGCTATGAAATTAATGAAAATATTGCCCATGAAGTGTTCGTAAAAGGTTACGCGAATTCGCTGCATAAAGAAGATAAACGAATATTTTTAGATGTCAATACGATTTTACTGCGTCAGCTGGAGACGGTAGGAGTAAAAAAAGAGAATATAGAGGTAAGTGAGGCGTGCACATCGTGCAATAACGAGACCTATTTCTCGTATCGCGCCGACGCACAACAAACAGGACGGATTGCAGGGGTTATAATGCTGAAATAACTTTTTGTGCCAGTTGCTGGGGCAAAAGTCCGAGCGACTCTTCAACGAGAAGAGTATTGCCGTGCTTGATAAATTCATCCTCATACTCGAAACTCACAACTTCTACATCCGTGATCTTTTCTTCGGATAACCATTCGAGAAGAGCGCTGCCCACTCCTCCCATCCGTGATGAATCACTAAATATGAACCATTTTTTATGAATACTTGCCATATTCCGTAACATATCATCATCAAACGGTTTCACAAAACGCAAATCGAGTAACGAGGGTTTCTCCTCCAAGTATTGCATCGTTTGCGCCGCACGTCCCACTCCGTTTCCATAGCCGATAAACAACGTATTACTTGTATTGGAAATCAAAAGCTGCGCTTTTCCTTTTTGAAAAGGGATTGATTCAGGAAGTTCCGCCGGTAAAAAAGCGCCTCTTGGATAACGGATTGCGCAAGGGTGTGCGTACCCCGCAGCAAATGCAATAATCTGATGAAACGATTTTTCATCCCGTGGAGCGCACAGTGTCATATTGGGGATCAGGCGTAAAAAGCTGATATCAAACACTCCCTGGTGGGTTTCCCCATCCTCTCCAACAATACCGGCACGATCCAATGCAAAAACAACGGGGAGATCCATCAAACAGACATCATGGATTACTTGATCAAATCCGCGCTGTAAAAAGGTCGAATAAATTGTGCAAAAAGGTTTAAATCCCTCTTTTGCCAATGCTGCCATAGAGGTTACGGCATGCTGTTCCGCAATTGCTACATCCCAAAAACGGTTCGGGTATTTTTCCATTAATGCGCTTAACCCCGTTCCGCTTGGCATTGCGGCTGTCGTTCCGACGATTTTATCATTATGATCGGCTTGATGCATTAACGCTTCAGCATAAATCTGTGTTGCACTTTTCGCAGAACTTTTTGCATTGGCCGTACCGCTTTTGAGATCAAACGGTGAAACACCGTGCCATTTTTCATGTTTTCCCTCAGCAATCTCATACCCTGTGCCCTTAATCGTTTG
>JAUYSQ010000273.1 GCA_030696285.1 Sulfuricurvum sp.
ATATTGGCTTTCTCTAGCTTCTTTGCTAGCGATGCTTAGCTTGGCAATAAAGTCATTGGTACTTTGTGCTGCTTGTGCTTCATTGATGTTCGCACCGATGGATGTGCCGGATCTCAGCAATTGTTTGGACAGAACATACTCTTTTTTATCATCGCATAAATGTTTATAGAGCTTTACAACCTTCACTGCAAAAGCAAATGATTTGTCCAAAATAACATTTTCTTGTTTTATAGCTTGTTCTTCTCATTCAAAATTAAAAATTCATAATTCAACATTACTAAAGCACATCCGCGAAATGAGGTCGAAGTTTACGAAACACGATTGCACCTAGGGCAAAAAAGAGTGCTGTGATAATCCAAAACTGCAAAGTCTCCGCAGGCTTATCCCAAAACCACACGTGATCGATCAGGGCGTCACGGTAGCCTTGAGTGATGTAGTAGGCCGGATTGAGTTTGAAGATCCAGCGATACGCTTCGGGGACCATCGTGAACATCCAAAAAATTGGTGTGAGCCAAAATCCAAACTGGATCACCATACTGACGAGTTGACCAAGATCACGGAAGAAAATCACGACAGAGCTGGTGATCCATGAAATCCCCAAAAGTAAAATGACGGTAGCGAAGAGATAGTATCCGATTTGCAACCAATAGAGGTTGGGCATATAGCCGTAATAGAGAAACATTCCGAGCATAAATACAATAAAAAAGGCATGGATAATAAGTGCTGAAGCGATTTTTACGATGGGGAGAAGGCTGACACGAAAGACGATCTTTTTGACTAAAAAACTGTTATCGAGGATCGCATTGGTCGCTGAACCCAGTGCTTCAGCAAAGAAAAACCATGGAACCATACCGGCGATGAGCCAGAGGATGAAGGGGGTCTCTTGAACGGGCGCGGCTTTAAATCCTACCTGAAATACAAACCAAAATATGAGAATGGTGATCGTCGGCTGAATAAATGCCCATAAGACACCCAAATAATTATTGAGATAGCGCGATTTGAAGTCGTTTTTGATCAAATCGATGAGAAGGCGGCGATTGCGTACAACATCTCTCATAAATCGGTAAAAATTGACTGCGTAGGCGGGGCGCATTAAAGATTTTATCATTTGGTGTATTTTCCCAAATACCATTCGATCGTTTTGATGATCCCTGTATCAAATGTCTCTTCGGCTTTCCATCCAAGCTCTGTTTCGAGTTTGGTAGCATCGATGGCATAACGGCGATCATGTCCGGCTCTATCTTCTACAAAAGTTATTAAACTTTTGTATGAAGATAATTTTGAATTTTGAATTTTGCACCCAAGGGCATTCCCTTCGGTCAATTTTGAATTTTGGGAAATAGGGTACATTTGGTCAAGCAGGGCACAGATACGTTCAACAATTTGGTTGTTGTTACGTTCATTGCGTCCGCCGATGTTATACACCTCTCCGCTGCGTCCGTTATGATATACGAGATCGATCCCTTTGCAGTGATCGAGGACATAGAGCCAGTCACGGATGTTTTTACCGTCACCGTATACCGGAATGTTCTCTCCTGCAAGTGCTTTGCGTATGACGGTCGGGATCAGTTTTTCGTTATGCTGTTTTGGACCGTAGTTGTTGGAACAGTTAGTGATAACA
>JAUYSQ010000277.1 GCA_030696285.1 Sulfuricurvum sp.
ATGTGAAAGATCAATTTTATGAAGACATCCTAAACAAAGGGCAAATAATCTATGGCAAATAGAACATATGCTCAAGAATGGCTAACATTTTCAAAAAAAAATTTAGATACGGCACTATTACTTTTTAATGCCAACCATTATGAAGATATCATTGGTATTGAACTGCAACAATGTCTAGAAAAATTACTAAAAAACGAGCTTATGAATGCCTAACGCCGCCATTTCCGTCAAGCATTTGACCAAAATCTACGACAAGCCCATCGATAAACTAAAAGAGTCCAATAGAGAGGGATTAATATGGCTGATTTAGTGGTGTACAATGATGGAGAACTAGAGTTTAATGTTTCTGTCAATGAAGATACCAGTTGGCTTACTCAAAAACAAATAGCCGAACTTCTTGAAGTGACTGTCCCCAATATCAATATGCACATCAAGGCAATATACAAAGAAGAGGAACTTTTTGAAAATCGAACTATTCAGAAATACTTAATAGTTCAACAAGAAGGAAAAAGGGAAGTAAAAAGAGAAGTTGAGCATTATAATCTCGATGTCATCATCTCCGTTGGCTATCGAGTAAATTCTATAAAAGCACCCTCCTTAAAATCATCAAAAAACAATTTTATATGGAATATGATAAAATCAAAAACATTATCATGGGAGATCTAAGATGCATACTATAAAATTACAAGTACAAGATAGTATTTATAGTCATATTATGTTTTTTTTACAAAATTTAA
Organism: Sulfuricurvum sp.; assembly: GCA_030696285.1. Lineage (GTDB taxonomy): Bacteria > Campylobacterota > Campylobacteria > Campylobacterales > Sulfurimonadaceae > Sulfuricurvum. The sequence goes on from JAUYSQ010000277.1 coordinate 738, forward strand.
ACACAAGAGAATTAAAAATTATTGAGGATACAAAAGGTTCACACAGCAAAATCATGGAAAACAATTCGGATATTAATGCTTTTACCAATCACTCAGCCAATTTAATCGACGAGTGGAAAGATGTCTCAGAGGATGAAATATGGAAATAAAACAAGCAGATATAGTCCTTTGCACGTTTTATTTTAGCGATATGAAAAAGTCAAAAGAGAGACCTGTTTTAGTTTTTAAAGATAACCTTCCTCATAATGATTTTATAGCTATTCCAATCAGCAGCAAAATCCAAAATTTGCATCAAGACGAAATGATTATTGATCACATCGATTTCCTTGATGGTGATATACCTGTCACATCAAAACTTATGATTCGAAAAACTTTTGTTGTGTCAAAAGATGTCGTTTTAAAAAAATATGGAACATTAAGCATTGATGCATATAAAAATTATCATCAAAAATTTTGTAACTATTTTGGATGTAACTAATGCCCAATACCGCCATTTCCGTCAAACACCTGACCAAAATCTACAAACTCTACGACAAACCCGTTGATCGTCTAAAAGAATCGCTCCATCCGCTAGGTAAAAAATATCACAAAGAGTTCTACGCCCTCAATGATGTGAGTTTTGAGATTAAAAAGGGCGAAACCGTCGGGATCATCGGTAAAAACGGTGCGGGTAAAAGCACCCTCCTCAAAATCATCACCGGAGTCCTTACCCCCACAAGCGGCAGTGTCCATGTCCACGGGCGGATCTCATCGCTTTTAGAACTTGGAGCAGGTTTTAATCCTGAGTATACAGGAGTAGAAAATATTTATCTTCAGGGTACGCTACTAGGGCTTTCACGAGAAGAGATGGAAGCCAAAATTGATGACATCCTCACTTTTGCTGATATCGGTGATTTCGTCCATCAGAGTGTCAAGATGTACAGCAGCGGGATGTTTGCCCGATTGGCATTTGCTGTGGCGATCAATGTTGATCCGGATGTGCTGATCGTGGATGAGGCTTTGAGTGTGGGGGACAGTATGTTTCAACACAAATGTACCGCACGGATGAGAGAACTTATGGAGGTTGGTACAACGATATTGTTTGTTAGCCATTCTATTGATTCTGTTCGAGCGCTATGTGATAAAGCGGTTTGGATACAGGATGGTTCGATCAAAATGATTGGTGATGCCACTGAACTCAC
>JAUYSQ010000278.1 GCA_030696285.1 Sulfuricurvum sp.
ATATTGAGCCAAACCGTTGAAAAAGCGGTCGTAAAAAAATGTTCTTTGTGTTGCAGCAGTGTCCCTAAAAAGGTAACGATAAAAATGAGATCCAAATACCAAAAATTAATCATTGTAAGGGGAGCCGTTTTACTAATGAGATCCTTGCCCCAATCCCACGCCAAAAGTTTCGTAAAAAATTCGGGAAAGAGGGTGACTAAAAAGGATAAAGCGACAATAAATGCCATAAAACGGATAAAAATAGCAACGGCAAAGACACTTTTTTGCCCCGAAGCGATGTAAGAGGGCATAAAGCTTTGGGTGAATGACCCCTCAGCAAAAATGCGCCGAAAGAGGTTTGGGAACTTGAATGCCATTAAAAAAATGTCACTCCACATATTAGCACCCAAAACCGATGTCATCAAAATATCTCGACCAAGACCTGTGACACGAGAGATGAGAATGCCAAAAGAGTTGGAAAATATGGATTTGAACATAGATTGCGAGACCGTTTTTTAAAATTTACGTAAGTTTAACCGATATGTGATTAAAATAGCTCATATTTTTAAAGGGATGTAGATGGCACTGTTTGTATCCAAAAAAGCAACATCAACCCTTCCAACAGCTATCCCCTCCATCGTTGTACGTACCAGCAATGTCGCCAAAGAGTTGCTAGGCGTGGCTGAAAATCATAAAGTGTCGATTAAAACACTTGATTTTAGAGTAATAGAGACGCAAACGTTTATCCGTATGCTCAGTGAGGGTGATGATTGGATCGAGTTGATAACGGCTCAAGAGATTGAGGACATCAGTGAAGCGATGTATCTTAACCCAAAATTTGAGCTTAAACAAATTTATGAAATTGAAATCTTTTCTACTATTGAAAAAGAATCCTTAACTCCATTAGAAATTTCAATCGGTGGAAATTCCACGTTATGTAAAATCTATTTAACCATTAAAGCAGGAAGTACAGCGACCTACAGTGAGACGTTTGAGGGAGAGTTTTTTGAGTTGATCAGAAAGAAAAAACTTCGTGCAAATTTGATGATTGGTGTATTTGATTCGATGATGCGCCCCAATTTAGCTGAATTAATGGCAAAAATTCGGGTTCATGGAACGTATCAATTTGAGACTCAGGAGCGCTATTTGGTAGCGGAGGGTTTTGAACCGGTTGCTACCATTGATGATCAGCTGATATTGCATTACGATAAAAAACATCAAAAGATGGATGAAGCAGGTCGTATTGATTATGCTAAGCGTGGATACATTGTCAGCGTAGTTGAAAATGATCTGTTAATTGAATACATTAAACCGCTGAAAGGGGAAGTTGGGCGCAATACCAGAGGAGAATTACTCCTTCCCAAAGAGCCATTGGTTCGATATCAGCCCACCTTTACGATTGGTTCAAAAATTAAACGGGATGAGACATCCACGAGTGTCGAGTGGAGAGCGTGTGTTGGCGGATATGTTACGTATGAGAACGGTGTTTACGATATTAAAACCGAAATAGATGTCAAAGAGATCAGCTTTCGCTCCACGGGATCGATTGATACCCAGCTCGATGCGGATGTATCAATCAATGTCAAAGAAAAAGATGCTCTTAAAGATGCTATCGGCACGGGGATGGAAGTAACGGTCAATGTGATTCATATTGAGGGTAATGTAGGACCTGAAGCAAAAGTGACCGCGCACAAAGCAACGGTGGAGGGACAGGTCCATAGCACGGCAACGGTGTCCGCAGACGAGCTATTCATTAATATTCATAAGGGTAAAGCGTATGGAAAAGAGATCCGTATCACCCGTTTAGAGCATGGAATAGTGGAAGGAGAGCGGGTATATATCACTCAGGCTATTGGGGGAAAAGTACGTGCGAAAGAGATTGTGATCGAGATGTTGGGATCGCATACCAAATTAACTGCCTCCAGCCGTATTGAGATCAAAAGGATTCAAGGGGGAGAAAACGTTTTAACCATTGACCCTCTTTTGAATAAATCGCGTGAGTTTTTGGAGAAGGAGGCGGCAGAAATTAAAGGAGCAAAAATAATTCTTGACAAATCCGAAAAAGAGCTTTTAGGATACGAACGAACGATGAAAGAAAATGAGAGTTCTTTTACAGAAATCAAGAAAAAATTGATTCAATATAAAAAAAATGATATTAAAATTCCTGTTGCATACGCCCAAAAATTTCAACAATTTCAACTGTTTCGGCGTAAACTTGACCTATTACGTGAAGGACACCGTGAAAAGCTGGAACACTTTACCCATATTAGTCAGCAATATGCCGCGTTGCAAAACGAAATATTTGAGGCACGGATTATTAATCATGACCGTTGGCATAACTATAATGAGGTAGTTTTTAAATTGATTGAACCCCCTATTGACGTTACCTATTTCCCTTTAGATGGAAGTGATGAGTCTGTTTTGGGATTGCATGAAGATGAAAATGGAGAATTTTCGGTGAAGGTATTGAGTAAATGATAGTAGGACTTATCGGAAATATTGACCATAAAGAACCGACATTGCTTCATCTGGAAACGCATGGGATAATCTATGAGGTATTCATAAGCTTACATACCTATTCGACGCTAAACACTCAGAGTGTAAAACTTCATATTAGTCACATTATTCGTGAAGACGCGCAGCAGCTCTACGGATTTGCCCAGAAAAGTGAAAAAACTCTCTTTGAGGGGATGCTTAAAATCAACGGAATCGGTCCCAAAGCGGCGTTGGCAATTTGCAGCACCTTTACGCCGGAGCAGTTTGCGGGTATTATTTCATCTAAAGATGTGAACGCTTTGAAAAAAGTCCCGGGGATCGGACCCAAAAGTGCGGCGCGAATTATGGTTGAGCTCGCAGGATTTGATGCGATATTGCTTCAAGGGGATGTGTATACGACAAGTGCGTCCACAGAAGCATTGATGGCATTGGAGACACTTGGATTTAAAAAAGAGCAGATCGTCCAAGCGTTAAGTAAATGCACGGGTACGGATACGTCAACGCTTGTTAAAGAAGCATTAAAACAACTACAAAAGTTCTAAAAGGAAAACAATGAAATTAGCTATTTTATTCGGAGGTGCCAGTTTTGAGCACGAAATCAGTATCGTTAGTGCCATTACCGTAAAAGGAAAGCTCAAAGGGTTCGATTTAAGTTTTATTTTTTGTGATCAAGACCACCGTTTTTACCTCATTGAGGGTTCAAAAATGAAAGCGACGACCTTTTCTCGCGGCGAACATCTTAAAATGCCTCAGCTGAATCTGATGAAAGGCGGATTTGAGCAACGGGGATTGTTCGGTTCAAAAATGCATACGATGCCTGTTTTGAACATTATTCACGGCGGAGACGGTGAAGACGGTTCGATTGCGGCATTGTTTGATTTTTACGGCATTGCTTTTATCGGACCTCGCAAAGAAGCGTCAATGTTCAGTTTTGACAAACATTACACCAAATGGCTTGCCGCATCTTTGGGGGTTAAAACCCTTCCGTTCGAAGCCATCACCCAAGATAAGCGCAACTCTATTCTAACCCCATACCCTTTTATCGTAAAACCTTCTCGCCTTGGAAGTTCTATCGGGGTCAGTATCGTGCGTGAAGCTCACGAATTAGAATATGCTTTGGATGTTGGATTTGAGTTTGATGAGGTCTTGCTGATCGAGCCGTTTATCAGCGGGGTAAAAGAGTACAATCTTGCCGGTTTCAGTGCGCGCGGTGAGATTACCTACTCCATCGTTGAAGAGCCGCAAAAAGCGGAGTTTTTGGATTTTGAGAAAAAATACCTTGACTTTTCCCGCTCTAGCACTGTAGCCGAAGCATCTATTCCTGATGCACTGGTGCAACAGCTTCAAGCGGCGTTTAAAACGATCTATACTCCGTTATTTGAGGGTGCTCTTATCCGATGTGATTTTTTCGAGATCGAGGGAGATGTGTATCTCAATGAGGTAAATCCAATTCCGGGTTCGATGGCAAACTATCTTTTTGAAGATTTCAGCGGTTCCATCACAAAACTTCTAGGGTCACTCCCGGCAAAAAAAGAGATTCGGGTGAATTATGATTACATTCACTCCATTTCCCAAGCCAAAGGGAAATAAACGTGGCACTAAAATCGTTTCTCTATAAGGGCAATGGATTTGCCATTAGCTATGAAATTCTCAATCCTACCCAAAGCACGGATATTATTTTTCTACATGGGTGGGGTTCTTCGAAAGCGTTGATGAAGCAGGCTTTTGGAAATACACTCCCTCATTTTCGCCACATTTATATCGATATGCCCGGATTTGGATCGAGTAGTTGTGATGTTGCCCTCACTACGCAGGATTACGCTGCTATTATGGAACTTCTTTTACGTGAAATCGGTGCGCATAAAACGATTGTCTTAGGTCATTCGTTCGGGGGGAAAGTGGCCACACTTCTTAACCCTGATCTTTTGGTATTGGTCGCATCAGCAGGAATATTAGTTCCAAAACCGTTTAAAGTACGAGCTAAAATCGCAATTTTTAAACTATTAAAATTTACAGGGCTTACTTCTCTTCGATCCCTCTTTATTTCACCCGATGCGGCAGGAATGTCTGAAACGATGTATCAGACGTTCAAAAATGTCGTCAATGAAGATTTTAGTGAGCAGTTTAAAGCATTCAAAAACAAAGCTCTTTTATGTTTTGGAAAGACGGACACCGCAACACCTTTGTGGAGCGGTGAAGTGATTAAAACACTGATTGCGGACTCTCGCTTGGTGGCGTACGAGGGAGATCACTATTTTCTTTTCAAAGAGGGAAAAGCTATTTCGGGTGAAATAGAGGCAATGTTCTTAAAATGATTGATACAATTACGATAACGTAATGAGGTAAAAGATGATAAAAGAAGAAATTTTACAGTATTTAAAAGCGCACCAAGAAGAGTTTAAAAGTAAATATCAGATTTCAAAAATAGCACTTTTCGGCTCGTATGCTCGAGGGGAAAATCGAGAAGATAGTGATGTTGATATTGCTATTGAAACAAAATTGAGCGATTATTTTGCTTTATATGATTTCAAAGAGACACTTGAAAATACGTTTCATACTAAAGTTGATGTCATCAGGCTTAGAGATAAAATGAATCTTTCTTTAAAGAATAGAATTTTAAGTGAGGGTATTTATGTATAACAAAATTTTAGTTATCGAAATACTCGAACAGATTATTGAGTCGATTGATATTGTACGAGAGAGATGTGGATATGCTGTCTATGTCGATGATTTTATGGATACTAAAACTGGGCAAGAGAAGCTTGATAGTATCTGTATGAAGCTTATTGCTGTTGGTGAGAGTCTGAAAAATATTGATAAAATTACGAATTACACACTTCTGCCTCTTTATCCAATAATTGAATGGAAAAAAATTAAAGGGATTCGAGATTTTATCAGCCATCACTATTTTGATTTGGATGCCGAAATGATTTATGGAATCTGTAAAAATAATATACCTGAACTCTTATCAGTTCTTGTAGAGATGAAAAACGATTTATTAAATAATAAGGAATTGAAATAATGGATAATATGCAACTAATCGCATTTGCGACCAACATCATTTTTGTACTGGCGCTTGGATGGTATTTGATTACCAATCTTCAATGGTACGATTATCGGATTGAACGGGTGGTGTTGCGTCACCATAAATCGTGGTGGCATGCCGTTTATTTTATTGTCCCTTTTATCCTTTATTATGTACTTGGAGCGTATGGAGTATTTGTTCTTTTGGCATACCTCCCTTTGTTGGCATTTTGGCATATTAAGCTTGATAAAAAGCTCGTATTGACGTGGCGGGTAAAACGGTTTTTAATTCTTCTTTTTACAATTAGCTTCTTTTTAAATGTCATTTTTACTCTGACAGATTTAAGTGGAACATACAGTGTTTTCGCTCCATTGGTGTTGACGTATGCGCTCTCGTGGGCAACCGAGAAATTTTTATTTGAAGCGTATAAGCGTGAAGCCAAGAAAAAAATTGCTTCCATGCCAAATTTAACGATTATTTGTGTGACGGGTAGTTATGGTAAAACGTCGATGAAAAATTTTATCGCTCAGATTTTATCCACCAAATTCAATGTCTACGCAACCCCTCGCAGTGTGAATACGCTGGGGGGAATTATTCGTGATGTCAATGAATCACTTCCCGCGAATACGCAAGTCTATATATGTGAAGCAGGGGCGCGTGAAATCGGTGATATTTATGCGATTACGCAGTTGCTTAATCCTCAGATTGTTGTGGTGGGTAAAGTAGGGCCTCAACATTTGGAGTATTTTAAAACGTTAGAGCGGATACAGCAGACCAAACTCGAAATCATCCACTCTAATCGACTTAAACGAGCGTTTATTCATACGTCGGTGACGGATGTACCGCATGAGAAAGTGACCTTTTTCGGTGACGATATTGTAAATCTTGATGCAACATTGGAGGGGACGGATTTTGATCTGATGCTGCACAATGAATTGCAACACTTTCATACGCAAGTATTGGGCGGATTTCAGACGATGAATATCAATGCAGCACTGTTAATCGCTGATGAGATGGGGATGAGTTCTGATGAGATGACCCGTGCGGTACACAGTCTAAAAAGTGTGGAACACCGCTTGCAACGCATTGATGCAGGAGGCAAAATTATCCTTGATGATGGCTACAATGGAAACATTGACGGAATGCTTGAGGGGATCCGTTTGTGTTCGCTTCATAAGGGACGCAAAGTAATTGTTACTCCGGGACTTGTGGAGAGTACAGAAGCATTAAACAGCGAATTGATCGAAGCGATTAACGGTGTATTTGATATTGCGATTATTACGGGCGCATTGAATGCTGTTCAATTTGAAAAAGAGTTAAGAGTAGCCGAGGTGATAATGTTAAGCGATAAAGCTCAAATGGTTAAAAGGCTAGGTGAAGTGACTCGCGCGGGGGACATCATTCTTTTTGCTAATGATGCACCGAATTTTATCTGATGGAAAATATTCTTTACGCCCCATGGCGAAATGAGTACATAGCGGGAGCCAAAACCCAAGGGTGTGTTTTTTGTCATATTAGTGAGAATGAACCAATGGATGAAGAACATCATGTCCTGTACCGAGATGAGTACTGTTTTATCGTTATGAACCGCTATCCCTATACTCCGGGACATTTTATGATTATTCCACATCATCACACCGATGCACTGGAAGCACTTGAACCTGCCGTTTGGTTGCACATCACCGCTCTAGCTCAAAAAGGGGTGCAAATGCTCAAAGAATCATTCGGTGCCCACGGGGTAAATATCGGGATGAATTTAGGTCGAGCAGCGGGAGCAGGAATCGCAGAGCATATTCATCTGCACCTCGTTCCACGCTGGGAGAGGGATACAAATTTTATTACATCAATTGCTCATACACGAGTCTATTCGACGGATTTTGAGAGAATATATGCTCGATTGAAAGAAGAGTCGAAAAAGTATTTTTAATGCATTTGGTGTTCTATATATCAATATATCAAATAAATCTTCTTATTCCAAAAATCAAGTATGGTATAAGTTTTTTTAAAAGATTATGATGTAGAATAGTACAAATGTGATATTGTTAATATTTAACAATAAGTCTTCATCTAAAAGGAGTGGTTAAATGAAAAAAAATAAAAAGTTATTGGCTTTTGTTGGCAGTACTTGTCTTTCGATGGTAGCAGCGAGCTCGTTAAGTGCGCTCTCTTTGCAAGAGGGGGTAGATGAAGTACTCTCAACTCATCCGGTTGTGTTAGAACGGTTGCACAACTATCGGGCAACGTTGGAAGATTTACGTACGACTGAGGCACAATATTTGCCGACACTTGATTATTCTGCGACAATTGCGCGTGAGAAAACGGATTCTCCTTCAACACGGACTATTGCCAATAATTATGGTAGTAAATCGTTAACAAGCTATGAACATTCATTACAGTTGACCCAAAATCTTTTTAACGGTTTTGGTACGACGTATGAAGCGGACTATAATAAAGCGCGTATTCTTTCAGCGGCCAATCACTACATTGAAAACACGAATGATGTGGCGTATAACTTTATCAATGCGTATGTCAATGCACTGAAAAATCGTGAGTTGCTTCGTATTGCCAAAGAGAATGCACATTTTAATGAAGACATCTTTACCAAAGTGAATAAACTCTTTCAGGGAGGGATGACGACACGATCAGAATCAGAAAAATCGGATACGTCTCTCTCGTTGGCTAAATCAAATTACGTAGTGGCACAGAACAATCTTGATGATTCATTGTTTAACCTTGAACGTATTTTGGGCCGCCATATTGATGCAAAAGAGCTTCAAACTATTAGTTTCTCCGGGACTGTTCCTGCAACATTAGAGGATGTAAAAGCATATGCCCGTGCACACAATCCGTCTGTATTGGTAAGCGAATACAATATCAAAGCTGCTCGTGCACAGCGGGATGGATCGTATAAAAACTACTATCCGAAGATTGATGCATTTGTACGTCAGAGTTGGGCGAATAACGTCGGAGGATTAGAAGGAGACGATGAACGTTTCAAAGCAGGGCTTACCCTTGGATACAACTTCTATCGTGGCGGAGCGGATGAATCGCAAATCCAAAAAAATCTGAGCAAGATTTATCAGGAGAGGGAAACCAAACGGGAAACGGTTCGTAAACTGGATGAACAAAGTTCCCTTGCATGGTCTGCCAAAACCAACTTGGTCAATCAACTTCAGCATTTAAAACGGTACGAAGTAACCAGTGCGAAAACCCTCGAATTGTATCAAAAAGAGTATGATTTGGGACGTAGAACGTTATTGGATCTTTTGGTCACTCAAAATGATTACATAGCAGCACAATCACAGATCGTTCGAGCCGAAAATGATTTACTTTTTGCACACTACCGTATTTTAGATTCTATGGGGTCGATGGTGCAAAATGTTTTGGGCTCCAAAACTGATCCTTATCCTCAGAATGTAGGGCTAAAGGTATTGGATAACCGGCTTGATAATGATGATCGTGTCGAAACATTAATTTTTGCCGATCGTAATAGTGACAAATATAAGCGAGATATGGAATAATACAGTGACTATTTGCTCAAGAAGGGCATAACGTTAAATCTAGTATCAAGGTGAACGTGGATGAATGATGAAATAGAAGGTCGGATAGCCGATCCTGAAGGGGCGGCATTCGGCGTTGATCCACTCTTGCAATGTCTTGTTCTTTTCACACAACTTTATCATAAGCCTTATACTCCTGAAGCATTGATGGCAGGTCTTCCTGCCGCTCCTTGGGGGGGTGCTCTTCGACTTTTCAGTCTCAAGTCCTCAAAAAGTCTTTTTGCCCGAGCGGCAAGCCGTGCAGGGCTTAAAAGTACATTGGTTAACCGTAAACTTTCCGATATTTCCCCTTTGCAGCTGCCGATGATTTTGCTACTTGAGAACTCTCAAGCATGTATCTTGGATTCTTTTTCTCCCGACCGTAAAACGTGTAAAATTATTCTTCCTGCTGAAGAAGCAATCGAAGAAACAGTCCCTTTTGAAATGCTTAAAGATGAATACACGGGTTATGCTTTTTTGATTAAAAAACCGTTTGTCTACAATGAAAACGATTCTTTAACTCTCAATATCAGGCATAAACATTGGTTTTGGGATACGATAAAACTGTCTAAAAATATTTACCGTGATGTTATCTATGCGACAGTATTGGTCAACTTATTTGTATTGGCCAGCCCACTTTTCACAATGAGCGTATACGACCGCGTTATTCCGAACAATGCTACGGAGACGTTATGGGTCTTTGCAATAGGTGTGCTTGTCGTTTACGTACTGGATACATTTTTAAAATTTACCCGTGCCATGTTGTTGGAAAGTGCCGGTAAAAAAAGTGACATTATTATGTCGTCGATTATTTTTGAAAAAGTACTGGATCTGAAAATGGCCTCTCACCCTAAATCGGTAGGGTCCTTTGCAAGCAACTTAAAAGATTTTGACTCGATTCGGTCATTTTTAACGAATGCGACACTGACGGCACTGGTTGATTTTCCGTTTGCTATTTTATTCTTGTTCGTCATCGGCTATATCGGTGGCTGGATTGTGATCGTTCCCATCATTATGATGTTGCTTATTTTAGCGTATGCCCTTTTCTTGCGTGTTCCGTTACGTGAAAGTATTGAAGAGACCCATAAAGCCTCTGCGGCAAAAAGTTCTATTCTGATCGAAGCGCTACAAAATATCGAAACTCTGAAAACTCTTGGAGCAACGGGGCAGGTACAATGGGCATGGGAAGAAGCGACTGGAGAGATTGCTCAAAAAAGCCTGAAATCACGTCTTATTTCCACTTCCATTGCGACGATGACCGGGTTTTTAACGCAACTCACCACCGTTCTCTCGGTCATTGTTGGAGTTTATATGATTGGTGAACATGAACTGACGATGGGTGGGCTCATTGCAATCATCATTATTTCTGGACGTACGGTTGCCCCGATGGGGCAAGCAGCAGCATTGATCTCAAATTATGCCGATGCAAAATCAGCCTATGACGTACTAAATGAAATTATCTCACAGCCCTCGGAGCGTCCACACGGTAAAAAATTTATTACCCGTCCTGAACTAAAAGGGGAAATAGAGTTTAAAGATGTCAATTTTTCCTATGATGATTCGGAATACAGTGCTCTCAACAATATCTCATTTTCGATCAAACCGGGGGAAAAGGTCGCGATTATCGGGCGTATCGGTTCGGGTAAAAGTACAATTTCGAAACTTTTACTTCACTTGTATCAGCCAAAAAGCGGTTCTATCCTTTTAGACGGTATTGATATCGCGCAAATTGATCCGGCGGATTTACGGAGAAATATTGGATATGTTTCACAGGATATTGCCTTATTCAAAGGGAGCGCAAAAGACAACATTGCCTACCGTTCGACGCGGGTGAGTGATGAACAGATGATTCGTGCTTCGGTTATCTCAGGCGCCGATGAGTTTATCCGAAAGCATCCAAAAGGGTATGAAATGCCAATCGGTGAGCGAGGTATGGGTCTTTCAGGCGGTCAACGTCAAAGTATCGGTATTGCTCGCGCACTTATGCTTAATTCTCCGGTTGTGATTATGGATGAGCCTACCAATGCGATGGATCAGCTCAGTGAAAATCGTCTTATCGCTAATTTAGAGGGATATTTGGCGGATAAAACGGCCATAATCATTACGCAAAAAAATACGATTTTACCTCTTGTCGATAGGATTATTGTGATGAATGAGGGAAAAATTTATTTAGACGGTCCAAAAGATCAGGTGATAGCCAAACTTGCAGGAGGTGCTGTATGAAGTCAAAAAAACGTTTCTCCTTTGACGCCAATGACTATCAGTTCATGCGCAGTCTCTCTGCCGCAGTTTTAGAAGACACTCCGAGCCGGCTGCGTTCAGTCCTTATTTTCTGGATGGTTACGGTCGTTTTTTTTCTGACATGGGCAGCACTTTCTCCGATTGATGAGATTGTACGCGGGGATGGCAAGGTCATTCCCGGTGGTGAAAATCAGATGATTCAGCACCTTGAGGGGGGAATTGTCAATGCTATCATGGTCAAAGAGGGACAAAAAGTCAAAGTAGATGATGTCTTGCTCAAAGTAGAAAATCTTAAATCGTCATCAACCTATGAAAGCTCCCAATATAAATCGGCAGAAGTCCGTGCCAAAATCATTCGTCTTCGAGCTGAAGCGTATGGAAGAGCTTTTAATCCGAGCGAAGCCGATCTGCGAGAGATTCCGGAGCAAATTTCACAGGAGCGAAGTGCCTATACCGCCAATCAGGAATTCATTAATTCGCAAATAAGCTCTCTCAATGATCTGTATCATCAAAAACAAAGCGAAAAAGCGGAGGCACAAAGTCGTATTAATGAGTCCAAGCATGCATTAGCCTTGATTCGTGAAGAGATTGCAATGACAGAACCCATGGTAGCGCAGGGGATTAAGCCAAGAGTTGAATTCCTCCAGCTGCAACGGCAAGCCAGTGATATACAAGAACGGTATAACGCCGTTGTGACCTCGATACCACGTTTAAATGCTGCTATGAATGAAATTACCAATAAAATTCGTCAGGCTCGCGGTGAATTTACCTCCAAAGCCCGAATTGAGTTGGCTGGGGCAGAGACAGAAAATAAGCGTGTCGGTGCTGAGAGCTCGGCATTAGCGGATGAAGTGACGCGAACAGCAATCAAATCACCCATCAGCGGTATTGTCCAAAAGCTTTATGTAAATACGGTTGGCGGAGTGATTAAACCGGGAGACAATTTGGTCGAAATCGTCCCGACAGAGGGGGGATTGCTTGCAGAAGCAAAAGTAAAACCTGCCGATATCGCTTTTATTTATCCGGGGCAGGATGCTATTGTTAAAGTGACGGCATACGATTTTTCGATTTACGGTTCATTACACGGTAAAGTGGTTACCATTAGCCCGGATACGGTAACCGATAAGAATGATAATGTTTATTATATTGTCAAAGTTCAAACCGATAAAAAATACTTAGGAAGTAAAGAAAAGCCGCTTAAGATTATGCCCGGTATGATGATCAATGTCGATATTATTACCGGTAAAAAGACTATTTTAGAATATATTCTAAAACCGATTATAAAAGCCAAACAATATACATTTACGGAGCGATAAGTGAAACTTTCTTTAGTCGCAAACGATGTTAATGTGAGAGAGAGATGGATGAGTGCGTTTTTTACGGTAAAACCCACTGCCTCATCAAAATTTTCATTGGATATCGAATACGACACAGTAATTTTTATATCCGATACCATAGTTGTTGCTTTGAGTGAAGCAGAGAGAGCCAATCTGTTTTTGCACTCTGTTATGGTTTTTTCAATGGTTCCTGATTTTGTGGCAGCTCAAAAGTTTTTGGCGATGGGTGCCATGGGATACGGTAATGCGATGATGCATGAGTCTCATCTTCATTCGGCATTTCAGGCTCTCGAAGAGGGAAAAGTTTGGCTCCATCCTGATTTTATTTCGTTGATGATCTCTCAGATTCGTCATCAAAACAGCGGAAAAGAGAAATCACTCATGCTCTTAGATGGACTCAGTAAACGGGAAAAAGAAGTGGCATTAATGTTGGGGCAGGGAGATACCCATCAAAAGATCGCTGATACACTCGATATCACTGTACGTACTGTCAAAGCACATGCTACGGCGATCTATCAAAAACTCGATGTTAAAGACCGCTTAGCCCTCTCAATTCTCCTTCACAGTTGACTGTTCTTTTATAAGAAAAGTCAATTTTTGTTAAATTAGTACCTAAGTACAATAGTATTATTTTTTTCGTTCCGCTACAATTGAAAATATAAAATTTTCTCATTGATAGGGGATCGCTATGGCACGGGTAATCGGATACGTAAAATCATTAGAAAACGGTACTTTTTTTATTAAAGATGCAAAAGGTCATATTCACAAATTAAAAGCTGGTGAAGCTATTCATGATGGTGAACTTGTTTACGGTGCGCCCAATAATCCTAATAATGCAAAGATTATCATTGATGTGACGCTTCAAGGAGCGGGTGATTTAGTCATTGCGGGAAATGGAGCGTTACAGTTTGATACCTCATTGCTAGAAGGTGTATTCAGTCACCATGATGCCGTGGTTTATGTCAACTCAATGAAAGAGGCTTTGGCAGTTAGTGATAATGTCAAGCCGGGAAGTGAGATCCCCAATACGGATAAAAACGAAACAGCTGCCGGTGAAACACTTACCGATACACAACGTCCTAGTAATGATGTCTTTACAGATCGTAGCGCTCTCGTAAAAGATGTTAGTACCCTTTTGGAGAGCACCGTTACTCCGACTATTTCTGATGTACAGACACAAACAGATCCTTTTAGACCAGTTATTTTAAATTCTGCACCTATTGCTGCGAATGCTGAAATAACTGTCATTGAAGATGATCAGGAATTTACAGGAGTACTGCCCATCGCAAGTGATGAAAATGGCGATCCGGTTACGTATGCCCTTGCTGTTCAGGCAGAAAACGGAACAGTAATTATCAATCCTGATGGAAGCTATACGTATGTTCCCAATGAAAATTATAACGGATCAGACAGCTTTTCTTATTCTGTAGCTGATGGCAATGGTGGAACTAATACGTATACAGTATTAGTATCCGTCACAGCGGTCAACGATGCTCCTACCGCACAAAACACTGAAATAAATGTTGATGAAGATGGATTATTTGAAGGAACTCTTCCCCTTGCTACAGATATAGATGGTGATACTGTAACGTATGCCCTTGCTGCTCAAGCAGAAAACGGAACAGTAATTATTAATCCTGATGGAAGCTATACGTATGTTCCCAATGAAAATTATAACGGATCGGATAGTTTCTCTTACTCTGTAGCTGATGGCAAAGGTGGAACTAAAAAGTACGCAGTATTAGTATCCGTGACACCGGTAAATGACACTCCAGAATCGCAAGCTGCCGTGAACGAAGTGGATGAAGATGCGACCGGAAACGTGGCTGCGACAGACGCCGATGCAGGCGAGACCTCAACCTTGAGTTACGCCCTTGTGAATGCTGCACCGACAGGATTGACTTTCAACACCGATGGCAGCTATAGCTTCGATGCAAGCAGCT
>JAUYSQ010000281.1 GCA_030696285.1 Sulfuricurvum sp.
TCAGGGCAATCATTCTCCATTATAATCGTGAGACACGGACACAGTTTTGTGTTTGTGAGGAGTGTTGTGGATTACAGCGGGGAGAACATCTTACTGATGATTACCGCCTGTAATGACTCGAAGAGCTCTGAGTGGGAATGGTTTCATCATGGTGAGGTTAGGAAGGGGAGGGCTGTTAAGAAAGCGAAGGTAAATCGGAGACTTTTTTAAGTGCAAGGGGCAGAGATAGGCTGCGCTCCCTATAGGCTTGAATTTATATTTATATGATTGGTTTTGGATAATGTTTGTATGAGACTAAAAAAACAAATGCAATAAAAAATAATAGTAGCATCAACACTAAATCTGATCAACAGACAAACTCTATTAAAATTTTTCACATCTGCCTTGTCTTTGACATTCTGTCACTACTGCCCCAACTCCTCGTCCTACTGATTTCAAGGCTCGCTTCCAAAGCGGTTCTTCCTCAGATAGTTTATCTTGTTCAAAATTTGTCCATGCCATTGGAAATTTTTGCTTTAGAGCCGGTAGCATACACTCAAAATTTTTCACTTTTATGACAGGAGGATTTGAGAGTGTCTCCTTTGCCGTTCTTTCATTTGTATTATCATAGTAACCTTGTTGGATAATCTTAGGCGTAGTCTGCTCTTTGTGTGCATTGTAAATGCCATTCACAAATTCTTCTGCTTTCGCCGAATCTTTACTTTTAATTGTGGTAGCATCTTGCATAAATTTTTCTTGTGAATTAAGATATCCATAGCATTGTCTCAATGGATGCTCAACTGTATCTTTACCTGCATGAGCTTCATTAAAAGATTTAATCGATTTTTTAATATCATCATCTTTCCATGACACTACATTTTCAATCTTCGCTAATACCTGCATTTCAACACCAAGTTTTTTTGCTTCCTGCAATATGGTCAAAAATTCCGATGTAAAACTATTATATTGAACACCCTCAATTTTTGCAGGAAAAGATACATAATGGGTATTTGGTTGGCTGTTTGAACTATATCCATACTTGTAGGAGGTTATAGGAATAACAACAATTTCTTTTCCAGCAGCCCATACTTTGCCAGATGCTTTATTGATAGCTTCTTTGCGTAAACGTGTCGTATACTCATCCAAAGTTTCTTTATTATTACTTGGCTGTGTTAAGAGCATAGGCATTGCTATAAAATCAATCATATCACTGATTTTATCATCAAAATTTGATTCTCCTTCTATAGCTTTTTTGTGAAATCCTAAAAAAGCAGTCAATGTTCGACGGCTAAACGCATCTCTAAGAACTTTATTGTCCGATGCCATTTCACGATCAAAGACATCAGCAATCCCGGCTACGAAGGTTGGATCAAGATAGTTTTTTGCGTATCCGAGCTCAGTACTCTCCGTCGCCATTGCCTTTTCCCAGTCAAAAGTGATGCTGTTATTTTTATAAAGGGGAGTATACACCGATGTTACCAATTGGTATGCGCTTGCATTACTAACTACAATTGTTGCCACTACTGAGAATATTGTCATTTTTTTCATTTTCTGTACCTCTTTTCCTATTGATATACTTGTAAAGATTTATTTTAGGGTTTACATTTTTTGCACCGTTACCTACACTTAAAATGCAAAAATTACTCTCTATTTCATGAATGAGATATCGCCTATCGTTGAAGCAACATCAAAAGAGTGCCCCGATGCTTCGACATTCGCGACTTTATATTTCACCCCGATTCCAACATTCGAAAAGAGGGTTAAATCAGCTGAAGCTTCATACTCTGCTCCCAACCATCCAAGTAGCCATACAAGAGAAGTTAATCGCCAAATAGCTTTTTTACAAGAATGACTGGACTGATAACAATAGCTGCTACGACGGCACCCGCTACAACAACAGGCATTGCAGCATATGCAACAGCTTTTTTTAGTGTAAGAGGATCACTATTCTCGTTGTTTTGAGATACCGCTGGCTGAGCTTCAGATAAAGAGGTATTTGTCTCAGCGGTTATATAGCTGGCATAAGTCTCTTTGGCAGTATCCGTAAGATTAGTACATTGCCATTGATTTACGTCACCGTTCCATGTCCAAGAGCCTTGCAGTGAATCACATTTGTCAGCATATTGATTAGCGGATAAATTTGCTGTAGATATAAAACATACAAGTAACAATAGGATAATTTTTTTCATGACACGCTCCTGTTTTTTTATCAGCTCACGCTGATATTAATCGAGTCTGGATTGTTCCAATACTCGTTATGTTTAACTGTACACCCTTTTTTCTCCAAGCTATAAACGACGAATTCTCTGAAACTCTTTTTTTGTCATTTCATCCGTTTTATGATTTGCCTGAGTCTCTAGTAACGGTGCGGAAACAATATCGTCCTCTAAAAACTCAGTGTGTTTTTGAACTTACTTTGGAGTACTAACAGTTGAATCTTTATTTTTTTCACTACAGCCACGGAAAAGAAGTAATGCGCCTGTAATGCCAATAGTAAGAAGCTTTACATTCATAATTACCCTTTAATTTGTCTATTACATAGTAACTACTATTTGATGTGTGGAGTATAACATAAGTAAACTCTAAATAGTAATAACTATTTATGGAGTCTTATTGAGAACAGTTGAAGAAATTGGTGAAAATGATGTGGATGAGCTGTATCGCAGGATTGGTATAAATGTAAAAAAGCACCGTGAATTACGAGGAATAACGCAGCTTCAACTTTCGCTTGCGTTAAATTTAAAATCACCCGGTTTGATTTCTCAATCGGAACTCTATCTCAAGAAGCAACATTTCAATATCAAGCACTTATATCAAATAGCCTATATTCTAGAGTGTGACATCACCGACTTCTTTGCTGGAGTCGAAGAGGTTAAATGCTCAAGTATTTCTTTTTTTAAAAGCTGATTTCTGTAAATTATAAAAACAGGCAATATACTTTTTTGAATAAAACATCGATAAATCGAAAATATTTTATTTAAAATGTGTTTTATAGGCAGAGAGAATATCGGGTGAGAGACCCTGAAAGACTTCAATGGTATGGAGGATATTTTTCTTAAAAGTATCTGCAAATTCATGTTCACTCTTGTTGGTGCAATACAATGAAAATTCAAAAGTATTGAGAGCTTCCCTGAGCTTTTTAGAAAGTTTAGTGATCTCTTGAACCATCAGTTTTGGATTAATAGCGCATTCATCACTAAACTGCGCTAAATCGTACGCTGCTAACTCTTTGGGATTAAACGTATCCCCGATTGCCATCGAAAACTCTTGGGCGAATGATGGGTAAAGCGATACATTGAGTAAATCGTAAAAAGGTGCGAGTTCAATTTTCCCTTTACTAAAAAAGAAAGAGATATTTTTTGCATGAGCATCATAATTGGAAATCAGCAGGTTAAAGAGTACCCATTGAAGTATCTTCATCGTTGTCAGTGCCGGGACACTGCATTGCGATGCGAGAGAGAACAATTTAGATAAACTCGCCCCTTCTCGATAATGTGAGACATCTCGTCCTGAACCAAAAGGGCGTTCGTATTTTTCGAAAGGGAAAAGATTGAGCATCTGGCACCCATCGATAATATGAAGGCGCTCGATAAAGTGCTGCGAATGGATACGGCGATCAAATCGTTTTACCAATAAAACCGGCTCATTGCCAAAGCGGCGAAGCTCTGCCTCCACGACATCAAGACCGATTGCGCCAGCAAGGGTGATGGAAAAAAACTCATTAAGGGCAATGTGATGCGATTGAACCGTGTCAAACTTCATGATGTGCGTTGAACACAAATCCCCTTCCCCTAATCCAAATTCCCCCTCTCGAACAATAATAGGAAGTTTGTCTTGAACACCGGCAAGGCTCAATCTCGGCTTATCATCCCATACGATGATACTTTGGGAAGAGCGCTGCGCAATGCGCATCGTAAGTTCTTCGGTAGTGATGGGCCTAAAATGAGTCTCCAACGAGAGAGTCGGTCCATTGGAGAAGACTAGGGCGCCTGCGGTTTCAAAGGAGAGTTTTTCGATCAGTCCAAAAATATTGCTTTTTGAAACATGAAAGTAGACGCTGAGATCCTCAAGCCCTTTTCCCTCAGGAAGTAAATTGGCAAAGAACTTTTTAATCACCGATGAGGATAAAGCGGTATCAAACGCCAAATGGGGTGAGAGAGCAAAGCCGTTTGATCTCCACTCATCGCTATAGTGCAGAGAAAAGGTTTCATTCTCTGAATCAAAATCTAGTTCTCCAACAACGCTCCCAAAAGCAAAAATATTTAATGTATGGTTCATAAATTATTTTTCCTCCAAATCAATACGCAAATCAATTCCTAAACTCTGACACACTTGCAACACTTTATCAAACATCACCCCACCCTTAGCCGTCTCTATTTTTGAGAGGGTAGAGACACTGACATTGCACAACATTGCCGCGTCATGAATACCTAATCCAAGATTGGTCCGTTTATAGCGGATAAAATCACCGAGCACTTT
>JAUYSQ010000283.1 GCA_030696285.1 Sulfuricurvum sp.
GTGGGATGCGTAAACGAGTAGGGCTTGCCCGAACCCTTGCTCTTGAACCGGAAGTTATTTTGTACGATGAGCCAACCTCGGGACTTGACCCTGTCACCAGTGATTTTATCACTCAGATGATCTGTCGCTTGCGTGATGAGATGGGAATGACATCAGTACTGATTAGCCACGATATTGCCGAGAGTTTCAAAGCGGGGGACAATTACGCGATGCTTTTTGACGGTATTATCGTCGAAGCAGGGGATAAAGAGGCTTTCCAAAATTCACCCAACGAAGTTGTTCAGCAGTTTATTCATGCCCGTTCACAAGGACCAATAGCGTTTCATTAGTTTTTATAAAATTTTTTTTAAAAATTTATACACTGCTTTAAGTTTCAATTATCTATAATCTATACTATAGTTTGCTGCTATGGAATCATTCCAGGGTATCTCTTTCTCAAAGCAAATTGTAAATGAATATGCCCCTTAAAAAAATGTTTTCCTGTTACCCTTTACGCGTGAAGTAGTGAAATTGCACTTAAAAAGGTAGATAGTATATGCAGCGGCCACATCCAACTCAATCAGAAAAAATACTAAACGCGGATGAATTTATTGTCTCAAAGACGGATAGCCATGGGAAAATCCTCTATGGTAATAAAGTTTTTATAAAAATTTCAGGCTATGATGAAAGTGAATTGATTGGTTCTCCTCATTCCATTTTACGCCATCCGGATATGCCGAAAATTGTTTTCAAACTTTTGTGGGATCGTATCATGAATAAAGAAGAAATTTTTGCGTACGTCAAAAATCTTTGCAAAGACGGGTCATATTATTGGGTCTATGCAAATGTAACGGCAACGCTCGAATCAAACGGTGATATTCGTGACTTTCATTCGGTTCGGCGTAAACCAAGCGCGAAAGCGATGGAGATAATTCCTACATTGTATTCTCAGTTGAATACGGCTGAACGCAGTGGAGGGGTGCAAGCTTCAAAAGTATTGCTTGATAAAGTTTTGAATGAAAAAGGGGTCGATTATGACGAGTTTATCCTCAGTCTTCAACAATAAACAAACACTGCTGTATTTTATACTTTCAATGGGATCGGCCATTTATTTTGCTTTTATTGGAATGATGCTCCCTTCTATTGTTTTAGGAACAATTGCCATAATTGGATTGTTCCTAGCAGAGGAAGAAGCGTGTGAGAAGATTTTTAATGACAATCTAATCCGTCAAATACGCGATGTTCTTATAAAAGCCGGTAGCGGAAATTTATCGGAGCGCATTACTAATATTCCAAACAAACACGTTATGCAAGGTGTCGCCTGGGGAATTAATGACATGCTTGATCAGACGGAACAGATGATGCGTGATATTCGAGATTCCATCAAAGCAGCCAATACGGGTAACAGTAAAAGAATTATATTTAGGGAGGGGTATCATGGCGATTTTGCTGCGGCATGTCCTGAACTCAATAGCGCAATTGGCTTGATTGCCGAATCGTACAAAGGAAAAATGACCGCTGAACTTTCCGCGTCATTCGAACTTACCAGTGGCGGAGTAGGAGACGGTCTTTCGGTTATACAAACGGATATTATTAAAAACGTTGAATTTTCAGAACGTATCAATAATGCTTCATCTCAGACAGCGCAAAATGTTACGAAAAGTCAGGAATCGATTAGCAATGTAATGGGAAATTTAGAACATCTATTGGAACTTATTTCCGAATCCGGTGAATCAATTTTGTCTTTAAACGATAAGACGAGAGAGATTACGGCGATTGCCAATCTTATCAAAGACATTGCAGATCAAACCAATCTTTTGGCACTTAATGCAGCTATTGAAGCGGCACGAGCTGGTGAGCATGGGAGAGGATTTGCTGTGGTAGCGGATGAAGTACGCAAGCTTGCAGAGCGAACTCAAAAAGCAACCATGGAGATATCGATGACACTGCAAACACTTCAGCAAGAGGCGAGTGATATCTTGACAAGTTCTGAAAAAATTGGTTCCATAGCAGCAACTTCTCGAACAAATATCAATACATTTGAAGAGGTGCTTGGCGGTTTCTCGCAAACAGTCTCTGCAACAGCGAAGATGTCGCAGTATATTAGTGCCTCTTTGAATGCGACACTTGTAAAAGTAGACCATATTATTTTCAAACATAATACGTATTCAACGGTCATAAGTCAAGATATCGAAAAAGCGGCAGGTATTACTGACCATCATGGTTGCCGAATGGGGAAATGGTACGATAGCGGAGATGGCAAACAATGCTTTTCACATACGCATGCCTATCAAAAGCTGGAGTCTCCTCATGCGCATGTACATCGTATGGCGTTGGATACAATATCTTGTGCATTAAGCAAGGACTCCTCAGCTATTCAAAATCATCTAGAAATTATAAAGAATGTGACTGCGATGGAAGAATCAAGCCAAGTGATGTTTACGCTGCTTGATGAAATGGTCGATGAAGCAAATCCGGGAATCAATATTTAAAAAGAGAGGGGGTGAACCTATAAGTTCTATCTCCCCCCAAACTTCTTCGTCCACCACTCTTGCGGGGTGAGAGTCTGTGTCTGTAAAAACTCTTCGTCAAAATTGTATTCGTAGGTTGAGCAGTATTCGAGCACGGTAGCGTAGGCTTCGTTTATTTGAGTGCTCATAGCGTGAGCTGTATCCGGATCATCCGTATGTTTGTCAGGATGCCATTGTTTCATCATACTTTTGTAGCGGGTTTTGATTTCGGAGAGAGTGGCTTTGTCACTCAGGCCAAGGAGCGTTTTGGCCTTTATGAGTGTGTCAAAAGAAATCATATTAAACTTTAGGGGGAGCAGGGACATTTGTCTCTGCCATTAAAACGGATATATTCGTTTTAATGCGTAGCATTGATAGTTAGTCTTTTTGTTGACGCATAAACGTCGGAACATCCAAGAAATCTTCACTGTAATCACCGTTGGAAACCATAGCGGCACGAACAACTACGCGTGGTTTGATAGACATTTCTTTGTTTTCAAATTCAGAGTTGTTAATCCCTTGAGCGGCTCTTTTTTCAAATCCGGTAGCCACAAGGGTGATACGGATAAAATCAAGAGGGAAATCTTCATGAGTGGTTGTTCCAAAGATAACTTCAGCGCTGTCATCGACACTTTTATGAACCACTTCCATAGCAGAGCTTAGTTCCATCAATGGAAAATCAGGGTGTGTATTGAAGTGAACGAGTACGCCCAATGCACCCGTAATAGACATATTGTCCAAAAGTGGGGATTCGATAGCATTTTTGATTGCTTCGTAGGCTGCATTTTCACCCTTGTATTCGCCCACACCCATAAGAGCCAGTCCGCGATGACTCATAACGGTTTGCAAATCAGCGAAGTCAAGATTGATATCGTTTTCACCACTGGCAAGAATCATCCCTGATGTGCCGCTAACAGCACGAGCAAGAACACTGTCAACGATTTTAAAACTCTCTTTGAGTCCCATCTTTGGATCGATGATAGAGAGAAGTTTGTCATTAGGGATAACGACGATAGAATCCGATTCGTTTTTGAGCTCTTCAAGACCCTCTTCTGCAAGCTGCAGACGTTTTCGTCCTTCAAATGCAAACGGTTTGGTAACGACGGCAATGGTTAACGCGCCCATTTCTCTTGCAATCTTAGCGATAATAGGCGCTGCACCCGTACCCGTACCGCCACCAAGCCCGGCAGCTACGAAAACAATATCAGCACCGTCTAGTGCACGCGCCAAATCTTCAAAATTTTCTAGGGCAGACTCTTTACCTACTTCAGGCTTCATCCCCGCACCCAATCCTTTGGTGAGTTTAACACCAATTTGAATTTTCGTAGAAGCATGACATCTTTCGAGTGCCTGCGCATCTGTGTTAGCAATAATCAGTTCAATTCCAGGGATCTGTTCTTTAAGCATATGACCGATCATATTGCCGCCGCCGCCGCCGACACCGACCGCTACGATCCGTGCTCCTGTTAATGTGGTTGACTCTTTTATTGAAAATGGTTCCATGCTTGCTCCTTGGTGTGATTAAAATAGTTGAGTTGCCCAATTCCAAAACTTGGCAATTGGATTTGGTTCATCGTCTTTGTTATTCGATTTACTGCCAAGATTGAGCATTTTTGATAACTCTGATCTTGGTTTCGTTTCCGTTTTAGGGGCACTCTTTTGCGTATTGCTAGGAGCGCTTTTGGATTGTGCTGATGTTGATGAATGCGCTGAAGGCATCGGATAAGGCATGCTCTCTTCCTCAGCACTGGGTGCTATTTCGTGATGCAAAACTTCTTCACCTGAATGACGCATACGTTTATTCACATCGATTTCGTAGCGCGTGTATCCACCGGCTGAATATTTGATAAGCCCTACCGCACCTGAATACGATGGATCACGCAGGGTATCAAACAATCCGCCCATATCAGATGGCTTAGCGAGGCGTACGGGCATATTGTCGAGAATGGCTACGGCTAACTCACGGAGCCCTTCGATTTTGGTAAATCCGCCGGTGAGGACAACTCCTGCCCCTAGGTGGTCTTTGAGCCCGCTTTTTTCGATGGATTGAGCGATAATCATCAGGGTTTCTTCCACACGAGCATAGATCACGTTATGAACGACTTCCAAAGAGACTTCATGGGTTGCATTTTCATCACCGATAACAGGGAGCTCGATTAAATCATTGCTCGGAGTATAGAGGGAACCATAGTTCATTTTTACATTATCTGCTGTTTGAAGCGGTGTGTGCAATGCCATAGAGAGATCGTTGGTGATGTGATTGGAACCGACACCTAGAAAATCATTATAACGGATTGCATGACCCGAGTGGATAACGATATTGCTGGTATTCCCACCCATATCGACTACCGCAGCCCCTAATTCTTTTTCATCGTGATTTAAGACAGCAATAGCCGAAGCATAACCGCTAAGAACGACACCCTCGACATCAACGCCTGCAGCTTTGACCGCTTTGCGCAGATTATTCAGATTGCTCTTGACGGTTGTAATGATATGCGTCTCTACTTCCAATCGTGAAGCATTCATCCCCAGTGGATCTTCGATGAAATCTTGATCGTCTACCTTGAAATTATACGGAAGTGCGTGTAAGACTTCGAATTCATTAGGGATATTAGCGTTATACAATGAGGTGTGCATAACACGGTTTATCTCTTTTAAGGTAATCTCTTTATCCGGAATATTGACGATACCGCTGGAATTAAGGCTTTTGGTGTACGCGCCAGAAATCGTTACAATAGCGCTTTTTAGATCGGTGCCTGCTACTCGTTTGGCATCATTTAAGGCGCTTTTAATCGATTTTGAAGCGAGTTCAATATTGGTGATGCTCCCTTTTCGAAGCCCTTGTGCTTTGGAAATACCGGCTCCAATTATCTGAGCACTATTGTCATCATCAATCTCGGCAATAATGGCACAGACTTTCGTCGAACCGATATCAATGGCTAAAACCGTTCGTTTCAAAATCAAATCCCCTCTGCATAGATTTCAATTGGATACTTATTCTCAAGCGTTTTCAGTAGCTTTTGATTGAGTACATTTCCCTTTAACTTTATAACGGTGTTCTCATCAGCTATTGTCGTATCTTGAAGCAACTTTTGTTCCAAAACGTTATAAAGTATAACATTTCCAGATTTTAAGGTTAAAAACCCTTGTTTTTGTTTGGATGCAAACAGTTTGTCAATAAATTCGGCCGATTCTGTCGCAGATAATCCCGCAAGGGAGGTGTTTTCTTTGCGTGTAATGAAATCACTCACTGTTCCGTGAAATGTTTTATAACTGTTTTGTGCTAACTCTTGAAGTTTGGCTTTTTTCATCTCTACAGCATAACCGATGTTAGCTTCTGCTTTTGCTTCTTCATACGTTTTGGCACTTGCAGGATTTGTTTTTTCGAGTTTGATGATAACATATTCGTTACCAACTTTTCGTGGTTTCAAGAAAGGTTTTTTCTCACTCAATCCCGCGATCTCTTTTAAAAGCTCAGGTGAAAAAAGTGTTGAGTCCGCGGACAATGTCATTGTCTCAATTCTGATAGATGCAGGAAGAGTCCCTTTCTTAAAATCGATATAACGTCGTAGCGCTTCCTTCTCGGAACCGTTTTCATCCAACGCAGCAGAAATCTGAGGATGAGCAATGGAGAGCTCATAGTTTGCCGCTTTTTTAAACTGATTTTTATTTTTTCCCCAATACGCTTTGAGCCCTGCTTCATCAGGAATAACGGTGACAGCATCGGGAGTGAGCAATTTGTAGTCGATTTTATCCGCTGTACCCATTGCATACGCTACGGTCAATTTTTCTAGCGTGCTAACCGTTGGAGCAAAGAGATAGAGCGTTTTTTGAATCAACAATTCGCGGCGCATTGACTCTTCGTATTCTTTTATAGTGAGACGATTTTGTTTTAAAACGTCAGCATACGTTTCTTTGTTAAAAGTTCCATTTTTAGTAAATACATTTTGAGATTTAATAAGATTCAAAAGCTCTTCATTACTGACTTTTATTCCATAGCTTGCCGCTAAATTTAAAATGAGAGCTTGGTCAACAAGACTTTTGAGAGCTTGGCGTTGTAAGCCAAATTGCTTCGCTTGCGCTTCGTCTAATTTTCCTTGAAAAACTTGGTTGTATTGGTTGAAGAGATTGCTATACGATTTTTGAAGTTCTTCGGCAGTAATGCTCACATCACCGACTTTGGCAACGGCTCCTGCTTTATCGCCGTAATCGTACTGCCCCCATCCTACAAATCCTGCTCCGATAAAGGCGATGGTTGAGATCCAGATTGTTACGACGAGGTATTTTCGGTGGCGCTGCATCCAAGTAATCATTATTTTGTGAACCTTTAATATTTAATTATGGTGTAAAATTAGGATATTCTAGTGCTTTTACCATTAAACTTCTATGAAAATGGAGTGTAATAACACAATGTTATAGCATTTTTGAAAAAACAGTTCATTATTGGAGGAAAAATGACCAATCAAACATTATCAAATCGTGATATTAGCGTGTTGTGGCATCCATGTACACAAATGAAAGATCATGAGACTTTTCCCATTATTCCTATTGCACGAGGGGCGGGAGTTTATCTGTATGATTTTGATGGGAACCAATATATCGATGCCATTAGCAGTTGGTGGGTCAATCTCTTCGGGCACGCGCATCCTTATATTAACAGTAAAGTGAAAGAACAGCTCGATACTTTAGAGCATGTTATCCTCGCAGGCTTTACCCATGAGGGGATCGTCCGTCTCTCTGAGCGTCTCGTGGCCTTGGCACCGGAGGGTCTGCGTCGTTGTTTTTACGCCGATAATGGTTCCAGCGCTATCGAAGTAGCGTTAAAAATGTCGTATCATGCCCATAAAAATAACGGAGCTAACAAAGGGGTATTCGTTTCCCTTTCCAACAGTTATCATGGTGAAACATTAGGGGCTCTCTCCATCGGGGATGTGGCGCTTTACAAAGAGACGTATGAGCCGTTATTGATCCGATCCGTTCAAACGCCTGTTCCTAATAACAACACGATTGAAGCAGCCCAGAAGGCGATTGAAGCATACGAGCAGTTATTACAAGAGAGAAGCGATGAAATTGCCGCTTTGATCGTTGAACCGTTAGTGCAGGGAGCAGGGGGAATGGTCATGTATCATCCTTATTTTTTAACAAAAGCAAAAGAATTGAGTACGCAATACGGTGTTCATTTTATTGCCGATGAGATTATGGTAGGATTTGGGAGAACGGGGACGTTGTTTGCGTGCGAGCAAGCAGGTATCACCCCTGATTTTTTGATCCTCTCCAAGGGGTTAACCGGGGGGTATCTTCCTTTGTCGGTCGTACTAACAACCGAGAAAATCTATAATACGTTTTATTGTGATTATGATCCTTATCGCTCTTTTTTACATTCGCACAGTTATACGGGCAATGCCCTCGCGTGTGCCGCTGCAAACGCCACACTGGATATTTTTGAGAGCCAAAACGTTATTGAATCAAACAAAATGTTATCGCAGGCTATGGGAGAAGAGCTTTTGAGGTTTGAACATCGCCGTGAGGTAAAAGAGATTCGGCAGTGTGGAATGATCGGTGTCATTGAACTGCATGGATTTGACTCGAGCAAACGGGTGGGGGTTCAAATTCATCGACATTGTTTGGGATTAGGGGTTCTGATACGTCCATTAGGAAATGTAATCTATGTTATGCCTCCTTACCTAATCAGTGTTAGTGAACTCGTCAGAGTATTTGATGCCATTGAGTCAGCTTTAAACGAGCACTGTGTATAATTAGCGTTGATAAAATAAAAGGTCGTTCGTTGAAAAAAATTCCCCATATTCCTGTGTTGTACCGTGAAGTTGTTGAGGCTTATGCAGCGTGCAAAGAGGGTACTATTATCGACTGTACGATGGGGTATGGCGGTCATACGTCATTGTTGCTCGATGCGCAGTCCAATCGTATGCTTATCGGAATTGATCAAGATCCTACAGCTATTGCCTTTTCAACAGAGCGTTTATCCTTGTATGGTGATCGTGCAGAGATGCGGCAGGGGCGTTTTTCCGCTGTTGCAGAGACTCTTATGGGCGAAAAAGGCGATCAAATTTGCGGAATTTTGGCGGATATAGGGGTTTCATCGCTGCAACTCGATCAGCGTGAACGGGGCTTTTCGTATGAGAGCGAAAATCTGGACATGCGGATGGACCCAAATGCACCATTGAGCGCATACGAAGTGGTCAATGAGTATGGGCAAAGTGCCTTGGAGAAAATTTTACGAGAATACGGGGAAGTGACCAATGCGCGTATCGTCGCCGAAACCATCGTAAAAAAGCGTCCGTTTGAATCGGCAAAAGAGCTTTCAAATGCAATTTTTCATCTGATGCCCAAGGGTAAAAAAATTCACCCCAGTACACTGGTGATGCAAGCAATCCGTATCGAAGTGAATGATGAGCTTGGAGAACTAACACGCTTACTTGATGCCATAGAAAAGTCTGGGTTAAAGAAATTGCGGGTTGGAATCATCACTTTTCACTCTCTGGAAGATCGGATTGTCAAGCAGCGGTTTACTACGTGGGCAAAAAATTGTATTTGTCCTGACGATGCGATGCGATGTACGTGCGGAAACAACCATTCGATCGGTAAAGTGATTACCAAAAAACCGCTTACAGCGCAAGAAGATGAGCTTCGTGCCAACTCACGAAGCCGAAGTGCGAAATTACGAATTTTTGAGATAAATAGATAGGTATTCATGAACGCTAAAGATGATATTTTAGACGAAACACAATCGATTATTACCCCTGATGAGTCGATGGGACCACGATTTTTACGGAATGTTTTTATCGGAATATTTTTACTCCTCATTATTGTTTTCCCAAAAATATTTATCCAAACGCAAATCTATTTTAAAAGCCGAGAAATATCAAC
This sequence comes from Sulfuricurvum sp., assembly GCA_030696285.1. GTDB lineage: Bacteria > Campylobacterota > Campylobacteria > Campylobacterales > Sulfurimonadaceae > Sulfuricurvum. The sequence continues at coordinate 9,378 of JAUYSQ010000283.1, forward strand.
GCTCAACCGCGAACACGATGCCCTCAAAGAGGAGAACCGTATTCTCCATGCCAAAGTGGAGCAAATGGTGTACAAAAATAAAATTTTGGATACGTTGTTTTAGGGTTCGCTGTTCAAGATGACATAGGTCATATTGTGGGTGAACGTTTTATGATATAATCGCCCTTTTAATCTTGGAGCACATTTGTGATTAAAGTTTTTCTTCTGGCTTGGGTTCTCCTCTTTTCTGGTTATGGGGAACCTTGGCGAGAGACGAAGAGCTTTACGCTTAAAAAAGATGAAGTTGCTAAGATTTTGGTAAAAACAACGTCACCCAAGCAAGAGAAGGTTTTTTTCTGGAGGTGGACGCTGTATACCGATAAGGCACTGGTCGTTCATGAAAGTTTTGATCGGTTTGTGGGTCAACATATCTTGAACCTCGAACATCATCAAAGTTTTCGTAAACGTCTTTTAAACGCGGTGAAAAGTGAAAAAGATGTCCCTTATGCTATCGTTGTATTTAAAAAATTTGATGATGTGAACAAAACGGCACAGTTTGATTTGTTGTTAATCGATCAAGAGAAAAGAGTTATTTTGGATTATTTGACGAAGGAAGAGAAACATTGATGTTAGAGCGTGCCGAAGCTATCATAGACCAATTAATTTCTGAGGTCGATTTCCCGCAAGCCAAAGAGTTGTTTTCTAAACTCTCAGGGGGAAAGCGATTGCGCGCACGGCTTATCCTCACTATCGCACCGGCTCATCCTGATGCACCGCTGCTGGGTGCTATTGTCGAACTTATTCATGCCGCGAGCCTGCTTCATGATGATGTGATCGATGAGGCGATGGTACGTCGGGGAACTCCGTCTGTCAATGCGACACATGGTTCAAAGATGGCTATTATGCTGGGAGATATTTTATACTCCAAAGCGTTTAGCTCTTTGACCTCTTTTGACCCTAAAATTGCACGTTCTATTGCCGAATCGGTTACCAAACTCTCCGTGGGTGAGATGATGGATGTAGCAATGGCCGAACATTTTAATGCAAACCGTGATGAATATCTTAAAATGCTCTATCTAAAAACAGCAACGTTGATTGAATCGTGCGCTTATTGTGCGGCGTTGCTCGAAGAAAAAGATGCTTCCAAGTACGCAGTGTACGGTAAAAATCTTGGACTCGCGTTTCAAATTGTTGATGATATTCTCGACATTATCAGTGATGATGCAACGCTTGGAAAACCGGCCTTAAATGATTTTGTTGAGGGAAAAACAACCTTGCCGTATATTGATTTATATGAGAGTTTGAACGCTGATGAGAAAGAGAGGTTGATGGGTTGTCACGGACGTACTTTGGAAACGGACGAAAAAGAGTGGCTTTTTACATTAATGAAAAAGTATGGTGTGATTGAGCGTTCCTACCGCTATGCACAAACTCTATGTGACGAAGCTATTTCGGCAGTTCCTGATGAAACCGCGTTACGCGCCATTATTACTACTGTTATTCAAAGAAGTCATTGATGCACTATCTTGTCATTAGCTTTTCGCATAAAAATTCAACCTTGGTTCAACGTGAAAAGCTGGCTTTTGTGGATGATGGGGCGAAAAAAGAGATGCTGTTACGGATTAACGCGCATCCCAATATTCATGAATCAATTCTCCTCTCGACGTGTAATCGGATTGAAATTGTGTGCAGTTGTTCGCACATAGAAGAAGCAACGGAGCATCTTCTGGCATTGTTGTCGGTACATTCGAAAAGCTCCATCGATGAATTAAAATCGCGCGCCGATATTTTCGATGATTACGGTGCAATTCACCATCTTTTTAGTGTGGCGAGTTCCCTCGATTCGATGGTGGTGGGGGAGACCCAAATTTTAGGTCAGCTCAAAGATGCATTTCGCCTTTGCAATGAAAATGGCTACTGCGGACTCAAACTCTCCCGTGCATTACTGGCTGCCCAAAAGTGTGCCGCTGAAATTCGCAATGCAACCGATATTTCATCGCGTCCCGTATCGATAGCCAGTGTTGCCGTCTCAAAAGCACGCGAATGTGTGGAAACATTTCAAGGCAAAAAAGTATTGGTTATCGGTTCGGGAGAGATGTCGGTAATCACGTGTAAGCATTTGAGCGCACAAGGGGCGCAGGTGTGTGTGATGAATCGTACACGAAGCAAAGCGGAAGCGATTGCACGTGAATGCGGTGCTACGGCAAGAGCGTACGAGGATCTGGAAGCAGCCCTCAATGAGTATCCGATTTTGTTTACGGCGACGGGGTCACTTTCTCCTATTATTACGGAAGAGATGATCGGTGAGTGTTCCTTTGATCGCTATTGGTTCGATATGGCAGTTCCACGTGATATTGAGTGCGAGAGCGGAAATGGGATTCACGTTTACCGTGTCGATGATTTAAAAGAGATCGTAAGTGCCAATATTGCTATGCGTGAAGATGAAGCGAGAACATCTTTTGTTCTCGTAAGCCGCCATGCGAATGCTTTTTTTGAGTGGCTTAAAGCCCTCTCTATTGAGCCGTTAATTAAAAATATTTATGAGCGGGCCTATCATTCCGCAAGCGAAGAAGCTGCACGGGTTATCGGTAAAGGATTTATTCCTAAAGAGTATCAAGATGAGCTCCATAAGGCAGCCGAGCAAGCGTTGAAACGTTTTTTGCATCCGATTACAGAACAAATGCGGTGCAATGCCGACCCGCTACGAACGGATGCGTTGATCGAAGCATTGAGCTTTTTGATAAAAGATGATCAAACACCCCCAATCCAAAAATTTCACAAAGGAATGTAATGCGTTTTTCCAAAGCCTATATCCCCACCACCAAAGAATCTCCCAAAGATGCACAGCTCCCAAGTCATATTTATCTTTCTCGCGCAGGTTTTGTAACGCAAGTTGCGAGCGGATTGTATAACTTTTTACCATTGGGCAAGCGTGTGCTTCGTAAAATCGAGACCATCATTAATGAAGAGATGGAACGTTCAGGTGCACTGGAAGTGGATTTGAGTTTTGTGACTCCTGCTGAGTTGTGGCAAGAGAGCGGGCGAATCGAAAAATTTGGTAAAGAGCTTCTCCGTTTTCGCGACCGTAAAGACAATTTGTTTGTTCTAGGGCCAACCCATGAAGAGATGATGGTAAGCATCGTCCGTAACCGTATCACCAGCTATAAGCAGCTCCCTCTCAATGTCTATCAGGTCAAAACCAAATTCCGTGATGAAGCGCGTCCCCGTTTCGGGTTGATGCGTGCTCGCGAATTTGTGATGAAAGACGGATATAGCTTTCACTCTACAACGGAAGATTTGGACCGTGAATTTGATGCAATGGAGGCGGCGTACAAACGGATTTTAGAGCGTTTGGGCTTGACATTTCGTATCGTAGAAGCCGATAGCGGTGCAATCGGCGGGACGGGTTCGAAAGAGCTGATGGTATTGGCGCAAAGCGGTGAAGATACCCTTGCGGTATGTGATACGTGTGAATACGGTGCCAACGTCGAAGCCGCGCGTAGAGCAATTCGTACGGCTATCCCCGAAGCTCCTCAAGCCGATTTCGCTCGTTTTAAAACACCGAATGTCAAATCAATTGATGATTTGAGTGCTTTCTTCCATGTTGATCCGTACTATACGCTCAAAGCGGTAGTAATGCGTGCCGTTTATACCGAGGGGAGTGAACCGGTTTGTTTCTTTATTCGCGGATGCGACGAACTCCAAGAGGTCAAAGCCCGCAACAGCGTCGGTGCAATCGATTTGGTCGATATCAGCGAAGCGGAATTGCGTGATATCGGATTGGTTCCCGGTTTTATGGGCCCCCTCGATCAGGATAAAATCCGCTTTGTAATGGATAACGATACGAAAAATGCAACCTCAATGATTTGCGGTGCAAACGAAGCCGATTACCATTTTGTCGGTGTCGATTTGAGCGTAATGGGTGACGTGGCGTTTGCGGATTTGAGTGCGGTACAAGCGGGGGATGGATGTCCTCATTGTGCTGGAAAACTGCTCCATACCAAAGGGATTGAAGTAGGGCATATTTTCAAACTCGGCACTGTTTATTCCGTACCGCTTAAAGCGGAGTTTTTGGATGAAAATGGCCGTTCACAGCCGTTTATTATGGGAACCTACGGAATGGGGGTGAGCCGTTTGGTCGCCGCTGTTATCGAACAGCATCATGATGACAAAGGGTGTATCTGGACACATGCTACCGCTCCGTATCTCGTGAATGTAATGGTTTCGAATATCAAAGAAGAAGCCCATTTAGCCTATGCGGAAAAACTGTATGAAACCTTAGGGAATAATGGGATTGAAGTTATTTTGGACGATCGAAAAGAGCGTTTTGGATTTAAAATGTCCGATGCAGAGCTCATTGGATTCCCATTCACCGTCATTGTCGGCAAAGAACTTAACAATGGACAAGTTCAAATTATGGTGCGTGCTACGAGTGAAATGATTACGGTTGAAGCCGATAATGTGATAGCAAAACTGACGGAATTGATCGGATGATCTATTTTTTAATCTACCTATTTTTGGAAGTTTTGTTGACCGTAGAGGTTGCTTCACAAATTGGCGGATTAATGATGTTCAGCGAAATTGTGTTGAGCGCTTTTGTTGGGATTGTGATACTCTTTAATTTTCGAGCCACTCTCCTCTCTAATATTATGGAGCTAAGAGAGCGTCGTGTCGATGCAAACGGTTTTTATAAGCGTAATTTACTCTCGCTTTTAGGGGCAATATTGCTTATCTTACCGGGGATATTGACCGATGTTATCGCTGTTTTGATCCATTTTTTTCTACTGGGTCAGCTAATCGTTAACCGATTTACGCCAAAATACCCACAACAAAATCCACCAAACACTTCAAATTATTCAAAGGATGACAATGTTATTGATGCCGAAATTATCAGCGACACTCCTACTCTGCGCTAGCGTATACGCGGCAACCGATGGGGAGGTAGTCTCATTTCTAAAAAAAGGGATTGGAAACAATCCTAGTATCAGCAATTTGGAAGTAGAGATCAACGGAAAACAAAATGTTTCCGGCATGAAGGGATGGCAAGCCTATTTTGTCAGCATTGAAGCCGATATAAAGCAAGGTGCAGAGAACCGTCATATCAACCAAAACGGAACTTATTTTGTCAGTGGAGATGTCATTGCACCGGAACTGGTGAATGTAAAAACGGGTGAGCGTTATAACGATACGGTTGCTCCTGAGTTTAATCCTGCTTATTACACCAAGGCTAATTTGATTAGCGGTGATGCGAATGCCAAAAATAAAGTCGTGATTTTTTCCGATCCTCTTTGTCCTTTCTGCCGTCGTTACGTCCCTGAAGCCATTAATTATATGGCCAAATACCCTAAGACGTTTGCCCTCTATTACTACCATTTCCCTCTTGCACAGCTTCACCCGGCAGCAGTTGCTTTGAGCAAAGCGGCAATAGCTGCGGAGCAAAACGGAATGGAAAACGTAACTCTCCTGATGTATCAAGTCGAGATTAATCCGAACGAAAAAGATGAGCAAAAAATTATTGATGCCTTTAATAAAACGTTTAAAACAAAGCTGAATGTTACTGATTTACGTCGCCCTTCTGTGGTGAAGCAGTTCGAATTTGATCAAAAAGCCGTTCGTGCGATGATGGTCAACGGGACTCCTACGGTATTTTTCAACGGTGACAAAGATGCTAAAAAAATGAAATACAAAGACGTAAAGGTTAAATAATCAATGAAAAAACTTACCATTGCAACGCGTGGCAGCAAACTTGCTCTTTGGCAATCCAATTATATTAAATCGGTGATTGAGTCTGCACGTCCAGATATCGAAGTGGAGCTTAAAATCATTATTACTTCGGGTGATAAAATTTTGGACGTTCCCCTCGCAAAAATCGGCGGTAAAGGGTTGTTTCTCAAAGAGATTGAAGAAGCACTGTTGGCAGGAACTGCACAAATGGCGGTTCACTCACTCAAAGATGTTCCTACAGTGATGCCTGAGGGATTGCTTTTATCGGCTATTACCACTCGCGAAGATGTACGCGATGCAATGTTGAGTGAAAAATATCCCGATATTTCTTCGTTGCCACAGGGAGCAGTAGTGGGAACCTCGTCACTGCGTCGCCGTATGCAGTTGGTAAAACAACGCCCGGATTTGGTTATTAAAGATTTACGAGGGAACGTCGATACCCGTATCCGCAAACTAAAAGAAGGAGAATTCGATGCGATCATCCTTGCTGCTGCAGGGATTAATCGTCTTGGATTTGCACGTTTAGTAACTTACTTTTATCCTATTTCTCTGGAGGAAATGATTCCTGCCATGGGGCAGGGAGCGTTGGGGATTGAGACGATCAATGAGCCATGGGTATTGGAAATTGCCGCGATGCTAGAGGATAAAAACAGCCGTATTGAAACAACCATTGAGCGTGAGTTTGTGGATACTCTTCAAGGGGGCTGTCAGGTTCCCATCGGCGTGAGCGCACGCGTGCAAGCCAATGGAGAAGTAAGCCTCTGCTCAACACTTGGCATGCCGGACGGGTCTGAAAGTATGGGTGAAGAGATGGTTGTTTCGATGGATGCGCTATCGGGTGTCGGTGAAGCAATGGCACGCCGTCTGATCGAGAAAGGTGCCATGGATCTTTTAAGCCGTGCTGAAAAAATGGCAGACGGACACAAAGTATGACCCTTATCAAAACGCTCGATTTGTTAAAATCTCAAGGTGAGTTACGGGTTATTGATACACCGCTCGATATACATCTTGAAATTCCCCATTTGGCGTATGCCGAAGTGAAAAAAGAGGATGGGGGAAAAGCACTTCTTTTTACCCATCCGATTGACCGTTCACGAAATCACTCTTTTTCTACCCCTGTTGTCATGAACCTTTTTGGTTCGTATAAGCGTACAGAACTTCTTTTTGGGCGTGATGTTGAAGGGGTAGCCCAGGAAATTGAAAAACTCCTCCACATGAAACCGCCTCAAGGGTTTAAAGAAAAAATCGGGATGCTGGGTGATCTTTTTTCGATGAAAGATATTTTTCCCAAAAAGCTGAAAACCCGTGGATCTTGTCAAGAAGTTATCATGCAGGGAGAGGCAATCAATCTCTATGATCTACCGATTTTGACAACATGGGAAGAAGACGGCGGCCCTTTTATCACGATGGGGCAGGTCTATACGCAAAGCTTGGAGGGTGAAATCGTGAATCTTGGGATGTATCGTCTCCAAGTGTACGATAAAAACCATCTGGGAATGCACTGGCAGATCCATAAAGATTCGTCCCATTTCTTTGATCAATACCAACGTGCAGGTAAAAAAATGCCCGTCTCTATCGGTATCGGCGGTGATCCTCTCTATACATGGTGTGCAACGGCACCGTTACCATACGGAGTCAATGAGTTGCTTCTCTATGGATTGGTCAAAAAAGAGAGCGTGAAACTGGTGCAATCGATTTCTACCCCGCTGTACGTACCCGAAGATTTAGATTTCGTGATCGAGGGATGGGTGGATCCTGAAAAGTTGGTGTTAGAGGGACCTTTTGGCGATCATACGGGTTACTACACATTGGCGGAACATTATCCAGCAATGGAAGTAAGTGCCATTACGCACCGTAAAAAACCTTATTATTTGGCAACCGTAGTGGGTAAACCGCCCTTGGAAGATAAGTACATGGGGTGGGCAACCGAGCGGATATTTTTACCCCTTCTTAAAACCAATGCGGCCGATTTGATCGATTACCATATGCCTGAAAACGGTGTCTTTCATAATCTGATCTTAGCGAAGATGAAGCCGCTTTACAAAGGGCATGCCAAACAGTTTATGCATATTTTTTGGGGTTCAGGGCAGATGAGTTTTGTCAAACATGCTCTCTTTTTTGGTGAAGATGCGCCAAAGTTAAATAATTACGAAGCGTTGGTGACGTATGCCCTTAACCGGTTTACTCCAAAATGCCTCTTTATCTCCGAGGGGATTACCGATGCCCTTGATCACTCAAGTCCAGAATCTCTTGTGGGTGGAAAGCTGGGCATTGATTTTACCGCTTCGTATTCACCAGAAAAACTGGATGTCATTGATAGCAACGATCTTTTAGCGCGCATACGTTCTCTTGTTCCTGAAGTGCAAGCGGTGACGCAATATATGCGTCATACGGCTAATCCGATAACGGTGATGAGTGTGAATAAAGACCGATCATGTGCACGTATGGCGGAAAGTCTCACATCATTAGAATCGGTCATTCGTATCGTTGTGATTGTGGATGCTGCAAAAAATGATTTAAATAACCCCTATATGCTGTTGTGGAGAGTTGCAAACAATATTGATGCAGGTCGGGATATCAATATTTGCGGGAAGATTGTGTCGATTGATGGTACAGAAAAAAGCGATGTGGACGGCTTTGAACGTGAATGGCCGGGGGACGTAAATTGTACCCAGAGTGTCGTCGAAAAACTCAAATCTCTTTCGTTGTGGGATTTAGATCCAAAGTTAGAAAAAAAATACCAGCTCTAAGAACCATTAAGCTATATATTAGAATTGCTAATGTATCATAATTTAAGATTTTATTTAAATAGGGAAATTACAATCAAATGATCAAGTTAAGCGCACTTATTTCACTTTTATTGATATCAACCGTTTCATCTCTTGATGCTGCAGCGTATAAGGGACAAAAAGCCTATATGGACTCTTGTAAGGAGTGCCATGGCGGTGGGCAAGAGCTTGCCGTATCGAAAAATATACGGACATGGGAAAAAATCATGGACAAAAAAGGTGAAAAGCTTGCAGAAATACACCTCTCTTCCAAAAAAGCGCAAGATTCCCATGAATATTTCGAGAGTCGCAAGTTTACAAAAGACTCCAAGCATCTCGAAGATTTCTTGACTGAATATGCAAAAGACAGCGGTAACGTTCCCGCTTGTAATTAATACAATATCTTTTTGTGACGAGCAAGGAATAAAAATCCCTTGCTCTACGCTAGTCGCTTGAGCTACTAAAGACAGCCTCGTATGAGGTAAATTTCTTCTTTTATCTTTAATCAAAAATAATCTCCTCTTAACTAATCTTTGCTAAAATACGCTACTTTTACATTTGGAGAGATCATGGAAAAAATGTGGTCTGGACGGTTTGCACAGGATGCATCGTCATTGTTGGAACAATTTAATGCATCTATAATGTTTGATCAAAAATTGTATCGAGAAGATATTGAGGGTTCAGTTGCTCACGCACAAATGCTGTGTTCACAAGGAATTTTGACGCATGATGAGCTTTCATTAATTGAGTCAGGGATGGCTCAGGTCCTTGGTGAAATTGAATCAGGGGCATTTGAGTGGAAAATCGGGGATGAAGATTTACACATGGCGATTGAGAAGCGTCTTACTGCTATTGTCGGTGATGCTGGAAAAAAACTTCATACCGCACGCAGTCGAAATGATCAGGTAGCATTGGATTTTCGTCGTTACGTGTTGCGTAAAAACGGTGAAATCGTCGAGCGTATCAAATCGTTAATGGGTGCTATTACCGATATTGCACGGCTCCATACGACAACGTTGCTTCCGGGGATGACCCATTTGCAACACGCTCAACCGATCAATTTTGCTTTTCATCTATTGGCATATACGGCAATGTTTAAACGTGATATTGAGCGATTTGAGAGCTCGTACAGTCGTAATAATGTTTCTCCGATCGGATGCGCCGCACTTGCCGGAACACCTCACAATATCAACCGTGAGATGACGGCAAAAACACTTGGATTTGAGAGTGTGAGTGTCAACTGTCTCGATACGGTGAGTGATCGTGATTTTGCTTTAGAGATACTGTTTAACATTTCCACGTTAATGATGCATATTTCACGCCTCTCCGAAGAGATTATCCTTTGGTCGAGCTATGAGTTCCGTTTTGTTGAGCTCTCCGATGAGTATTCGACGGGATCCTCCATCATGCCGCAAAAGAAAAATCCCGATGTCCCTGAACTGCTTCGAGGTAAAACAGGCCGTGTTTATGGAAATCTTATGGGGCTATTGACCGTTATGAAAGGGTTGCCTCTCGCGTATAACAAAGACACCCAGGAAGATAAAGAAGGGGTCTTTGACAGCGTAGAAACGGCTGAAATTTCCCTTGAAATTCTACGGGAAGCGCTTAAAACGATGACGGTAAAACCTGAAAACATGGCAAGTGCGTGCAAACTTGGTCATCTGAGCGCTACCGATTTAGCCGATTATTTGGTTGAACATTGCGGTGTTCCGTTTCGTGAAGCCCATTTTATTACCGGAAAAGCGGTTGCGCGTGCTGAAGTTTTAAAGATTGATTTGAGTGAAATCAAGTTTGAAGAGCTTCATTCTATCGACAATCGTATCAAAGAAGATGTACTCCGCTATCTGAGTATCGAGCACTCGATGAATGCCCGAACTTCTCAAGGGGGAACTGCCGAAGTGCGAACCTTGGAACAAATCATCTATTTTGATAATTATCTTAAGGAAATAAAATGAAAATAACGGTTTCACATAAGGATGCTATGCGCTTTGAAGCTAAAACGGAAAAAAGCAGTTTTATTATCGATTGCCCGCAAATCTCTCCGATCGAATATTTTTTAAGCGGGATTATTGCGTGCAGTGCTACCGATGTCGTTATGCTTCCTAAGCAGCAAGGTTTTGAAGTCACCAATCTTGAAGTAGACGGGGAAGTGGTACGAAATGAAGAGGCGCCACGTAAATTTAACACCCTTCATCTCGAATACCGTTTCGATTCCAATGCCGATGATACCCTCGCGAGCCGATGGGTTATGGCAAGTTTGGAGACGTACTGCTCGACGATCAATACAATCCGTGACAGTACCGCGATTACGTATACCATTATTCATAACGGCAATATGATCCGTGAAAATGAGACGATGATAAGCGGCGGCGGAAGCAGTGTTGATTTCGGTGCATTGCAAGGGTGTAATGCGTAGGCTTCGTCATTCCCGCGAAGGCAGGAATCCAGCTTTCTGGGTGTGAGGAGATGGATCCCCGGGTCAAGCCCGAGGATAACGAGTGGTTTAAAAAAAGTCTTTCGGATCCGCATCGGCAAAATGTCCCCAATGAAGTTTTGCACCGCCGACGATATGAAAATGGAGATGTCCTACCTCTTGACCGCCATTTTCACCAATATTACTGATGAGTCGGTACCCGCTTTGGTCGATTCCCAGAGTTTTCGCGACGTCTTGCATAAATGTCCCCATTTTCCCCATTAATTCTCCGGGAATATCGTTAAAACTACCATAATGGGCTTTTGGGATGACCAATACATGGACAGGTGCTTTTGGATTGATATCATGGAATGCAAAAAAATTCTCATCTTCTTGAACGAGATTGGAAGGGATTTCACGGTTGGCTATTTTACAAAAGATACACATTTTAAACCTCTTTTTTCCCACATTGTAGCATACGTGCCTTCCCTTGAAGCTTATTGTAAAAGAGATTTCACTACAATTGCCCAATATAATAAATGATGGAGATCAGGCTTTGCAAGAGTGGTACAATGCTATAAAATCAGCCGATACAATTGATAAAATCGAAGAAATTCGCATTGCAATTTTTGGAAAAAAAGGGATTATGAACGCAGAGTTCGCCCGAATGAAAGATGTTCCCAATGAAGAGAAAGGGACATTTGCGAAAGAGTTGAATATCCATAAAGAGGGATTAAATGCTTTATTGGTAGACCGAAAGCTCTTTTTAGCGATGGAACATTTGACGGCAACGATGAAAACAGACGCCATTGATGTGAGTCTTTATTCGCCGACCAGCGAACGCGGCTCTCTTCATCCCGTGATGGAGACAATGGATCGAATCGTTGAATATTTTGTGGCGATGAATTTTTCTGTCCAAACGGGACCGATGGTCGAGGATGATTTTCATAATTTTGAAGCATTAAATCTCCCTAAATATCATCCTGCCCGCGATATGCAAGATACTTTTTATTTTAAAGATGCAAAACTTTTGCGTACCCACACCTCTCCGGTGCAGATTCGAACGATGCTAAACAGCAAACCGCCGATTCGAATGATCGCTCCAGGATCGGTATTTCGCCGTGATTACGATTTGACCCATACGCCGATGTTCCATCAAGTTGAGGGGTTAGTTGTTGAAGAAGAAGGTAAAGTCTCTTTTGCCAATCTCAAATTTATTTTAGAAGATTTTTTGAAAACGATGTTCGGGGATGTCGAGGTTCGTTTCCGCCCCAGCTTTTTCCCGTTCACAGAGCCCTCAGCCGAAGTAGATATCAGTTGTATTTTTTGTGAGGGCAAAGGGTGCCGTGTCTGTTCGAAAACAGGTTGGCTTGAAGTGCTCGGATGCGGTATTGTAGATCCGAATGTCTTTAAGGCAGTGGGATATGAAAATGTCAGCGGTTATGCATTTGGATTGGGAGTCGAGCGGTTTGCAATGCTGATTCACCGTATCGGGGATTTGCGCTCATTGTTTGAGGGTGATGTTAGATTATTGGAGCAGTTTAGATGATCGTTACAAAAAATTGGTTAAATGAATGGATTGATCTTGGTGCCGTGAGCACAGAGCAACTGCTAAAGACGTTTAATGCTATCGGATTGGAAGTGGATCGTCATGATGTGATGAATGTCCCCTCCGGCGTTGTCATCGGATTTGTAGAGAGTTGTGAAAAACATCCGGATGCCGATAAACTCAATGTGTGCCAAGTAAATGTTGGTAGTGATACGCGTCAAATCGTCTGCGGTGCTTCGAATGTTCGCGCTGGAATCTATGTCGCGGTTGCCACAGTGGGTGCAGAGCTTCCGGGTGGCTTAAAAATCAAAGAAGCCAAGCTTCGCGGATTAGACTCTTTTGGAATGATTTGCTCCTCCAAAGAGATTGGATTGCCGGCAATGGGGGAGGGGATCATGATTCTCGACTCCAGTATCGGTGTCCTTGAAGCGGGAAAAGAGTTGAGTGCGTACCCTGTTTTCAATGATGATATTATTGAAATCGAACTTACGGCAAATCGTGGTGACTGCTTGAGCGTTCATGGGATAGCACGTGATTTAAGTGCGGCGTTTAATAAAGAACTTCGTGAAAATACACAAAAAGTTGATCAAGAGGGACGACTGGGGATAGGGCGTATTTTACAGCTTCAGCATGCTGAGACCTATGATGTTGAGCTTTTGTTCGGTGCTGTGGAAATTAAAGAGCTGAGTGTCCCTTTCCTTGTGGCGTTGCGTATGGTCATTTTGGAAGAGAGTCCCTTATCGGTAATGGATACATTGCTGAAATATGCGACGCACAGTACAGGTGTCGTTTTACGTGCCTACCCTTTTGATGTGTTGGAAGAGACAGGAAACGGAAAATCAGTCATTACCCTCTCCCATGATGAAAATGGGTATGCTGCATTGTATGGTAAAGAGAAGCTTTCGGTTGTGGGTGTGTCACAGCGTGAGGAAGCACGATTTTCAGTTCATTCCGGTCTTGCAATTATTGAAGCGAGTTACATTCCCCCTGAAATTATTGCTAAAAAAATGGGTGAAATGAAAGTTGAAAGTTGCCCCCACTATTATCATACCTCTCGCGGCAGTGAGCCACAATTGGGAATGGGTATCCGTTATGCGATGGGATTGTTTGAAAAATATACCGAATCCGCAATTTACGGAGGGCATCTGGAACTTCAATCCTCACGTGAAACGCGAGTGGTTACGATGGATGAGGGAGAATTTGAATCGTTTATCGGAATGAAAATTGATAAAACAACATTAATGCAGATTTTGAAAAATTTAGGGATGGGGATTAGCAAACCTAAAACATCGACATTTGCTATTTCTGTTCCTAACTTTCGCCATGATATACTCAATAAACAAGATATTGTTGAAGAGATCGTCCGTATTATTGGGATTGATAATATCCCTTCAAAGCCTTTAGTCTTTGCCGAAAACAATCAAAATACCGAAGATTTGGAGACGTATCGAAAGATTCGAATGTTTCGTCAACGCAGTGCGCAAAGCGGATTTTTTGAGAGTGTCCATTTTGTTTTTAATGAGCGTTCCCTCTGTGAGCGTTTTGGATTTGAGTGTACTCACGAAGAGAAAGAGCTCCTGAACCCGATTACGGCAACCTTTGATACATTACGTCCAACCCTCATGCTCGGATTACTGAATTCGGCGAGTGCGAACGTGAAGGTGAATCAAAAAAAGATTGCACTATTCGAGAGTGGCATGGTCTTTGATCCTTCACGTGCAGAGAGTAAACGATTGGCATTTATTATTTCCGGTGCCTCGATGGGTGAAAAACTTTCCAATGCGGGTAAAGCACCTGTCGTTGATTTAGCAACGTTTGCGCAGAGGGTTTCTGATGTTATTGGATCTTTTGAAATGTCTGCACATACTCCTACCCATACGTTAGCGCATCCTTATATCTGTGCAAAAGTGATGATAGCGGGGCTGGAAGCCGGGGAACTTTTCCGAGTGCACCCGAGTATCGAAGCCGAATTTGATCTTGCGCCTACGTATCTGTGTGAACTGGAAGTGGATGCTCTTCCCTACGGCCTGATTCAAGCACAACTCTTTTCAAAATTCCAAGCCTCTTTTAGAGATTTAAGTGTGTTGATCCCACAATCATTGACCTACGAGGCAATCAAAGCTGTTATCACAAAACATGCCAGTGCGGATGTAAAACGTTTTTATCCAGTTGACCGTTATACGTCAGAAACATTGGGGGAAAATGTGAGTCTCAGTTTGCGTTTTGTATTGCAATCGCCTGAAAAAACGCTTGAAGAAGAGGATATTTCTACTGCGATTGAGTCAATTCTGACCGCTCTGCGAGAAGAATTAGGGGTAAGTTTGCGATGATGCGCGTCACTGTCTACCCTGCGAAGCCTTTTGCGTTTAAAAGCGATGCAATTGCGCCGGATAAATCGATTTCGCATCGTTGTGCTATGTTTGCTCTTTTGGCAGAAGGTGAGAGTAGAATAGAGAATTTTCTACGAGCCGAAGACACTCTTAATACCCTTAAAATTGTACGGGAATTGGGAGCAGATATCAGCGATGACGGGGTGACGATTACCATCAAATCCAATGGTATTCAAGAACCGATCGAGATTTTAGATTGCGGTAATTCTGGGACGGGGATGCGGCTTTTTTGTGGACTTCTCTCTTCAGCCCAAGGGCATTTTGTTCTTACTGGGGATGAGTATCTCAAGCGCCGTCCTATGAAGCGGGTGACACAGCCTCTTCGTGATATTGGCGCCCGGCTTGATGGACGTATGAATGGCGATTTGGCACCTCTGTCGATTCGAGGCGCTTCATTAAAAGCCTTTAATTATGAATCCAAAATTGCTTCAGCACAAGTGAAGAGTGCGATGATTTTAGCAGCATTGCGTTCAGACGGAGTGTGTACGTTTAAAGAGCCAGAACTCAGTCGCGATCATACCGAACGTATGCTGCTGGGTATGGGTGCACATCTTGAAGTAGACGGTTTGGAAACCAAAGTCTGGCCACTTGAAAAACCTCTTGCTCCGCTCACCCTTCGCGTCCCTGCTGATCCTTCAAGTGCCTTTTTCTTTGCCGTTGCGGCGGCAATTACCCCTGATTCTTGTGTGGTGATTGAAGGGGTTACCCTTAATCCAACGCGTATCGAGGCATTCAAAGTATTAGAACGGATGGGTGCGAATATCACGTATACCTTACGTGATGAAAAATATGAACCGATTGGAGATATTACGGTTACATACGCTCCTCTAAAAGCAGTAACAGTAGAAGAAAATATTTCATGGTTAATCGATGAACTGCCGGCTCTCTCCATTGCGATGGCATGTGCCCAGGGGCAAAGTATCATTAAAAATGCAGAAGAATTACGGGTAAAAGAGTCCGATCGTATTAAAACCGTAGTTGATAATTTGAATCTTTGCGGTATTGAAACCCAAGAATATCCGGATGGTTATGCAGTACAGGGTGGAGCGTTACAAAAAGCCGTTGTTAATAGCTACGGAGATCACCGAATCGCGATGAGTTTTTTGATTGCAGGGCTAAAATGCGGGATGGAAGTTGAGGATGTAGAGTGTATCAATACCTCATTTCCCAATTTTTTTGATTTATTAAGCCAATGCACCAAGGTCACCTGATGAAAATAGAGCTAGCAGAGAGTTATGGTTTTTGTTTTGGTGTCAAGCGAGCCATTAAGATCGCTGAAGAGAATAAAAATTCTGCTACGTATGGACCGCTTATCCACAATGCGAATGAAATTGATCGGCTTAAGCGTGATTTTAATGTTGCGTTGAGTGAAAATCTGGACAGTTTTAAATCCGGAGATACGGCGGTTATCCGAACGCATGGTATTCCCAAACAAGAATTGGCATTGTTGCATGAGCGCCATGTTGATGTTATTGATGCAACCTGTCCCTATGTCACCAAGCCGCAGCAGATTTGTGAAGAGATGTCTGCTCAGGGGTATGATATTCTTATTTTTGGCGATGAAGCGCATCCGGAGATCAAAGGGGTGAAGAGCTACGCAACGGGCAGAGCGTATGTTGTGAATTCAGCGGAAGAGGTTGATGGACTTGCTTTGCGAGAAAAAGTGGCCGTTGTGGCTCAGACGACGCGCCGGATTGAAGACTATCAGAAGATTGTCGGAAAATTGATGATATCGCATAAAGAAGTACGGGTATTTAACACCATTTGCAATGCAACCTTTGATAACCAAGATGCCGTCCATAAAATTGCACAAGAGGCAGATGTTATGATCGTAATTGGGGGTAAAAACTCTTCCAATACCAAGCAGCTCCATTCGATTGCATTGGATGAATGTCCGGATAGTTATCACATTGAAAGTGCAGACGATTTACAGCCTCAATGGTTTAGCGGAAAAAACTTTTGCGGCATCAGTGCGGGGGCATCTACACCTGACTGGATTATTCAAGCCGTCATTGAACGAATTAAGCACTTATCACAACCTTAAAATCATTAAACTTATCCTAAAAAAAGCATTTTTACGCTATAATCAGCCAATTTTTAGTTACAAGGGAATAGGCATGGCGTTTGATAACGAAGCGTATGAAGAAGAAAATTTTGCTGAAATGCTGGAGGCATCGTTCAAAGAGCAAGAATCCACACGCATTACAGAGGGTGAAGTAGTAGAGATCCAAGAGGGTGATAACCGCGCATTGGTAGGCGTTGGTGAAAAGCTAGAGGGGATTCTCCCACTTGATGAGATTCGTGATGCTGAGGGAAAACTTCTCTTCAACGTTGGTGATAAAATCACCGTTATGGTTATTGGGCACTACAATGAGCGTCCTAAAATCTCCTATAAAAAAGTGCTTGAACAAGAGAAAACACTCGCATTTATCAATTTGCACAAAGAAGACTTTGAGTCGGTTGTGATCGAAGCATTGGTGACAAAGAAAAACAAGGGCGGCTATTTACTAGAAGCTGATGATGTTCATTTCTTCCTTCCGCGTTCACTCGCAGCATTCAAAGAAACCGATCAAGTAGTGGGTAAAACCATCAAAGCACAAGTCGTTAAAGTTGATGCAGCTGAAGCATCGATTGTCGTATCACGCCGTAAGCTTTTCAATGATGAGCGTAAGCGTAAAAAAGAAGTGATTGATGCATTGATGGAAGAGGGTAAAATTATCGAAGGTACCGTTAAAAAAATCACAAGCTATGGTATGTTTGTTGATGTTGGCGGGATTGATGGCTTGGTTCATTACAATGAAATCAGCTACAAAGGACCTGTTAATCCTTCAAAACTCTACAAAGAGGGTGATGTTGTTACGGTAAAAGCAATAGCATACGATAAAGACAAGCGTCATCTTTCTCTCTCTATCAAAGCAGTACAATCGGATCCTTGGAAAGAGGTTGAAGAGGCTCTTGAAGAGGGTGATACCATTACAGTTACGGTTAGCAACATCGAACCGTATGGTATTTTTGTTGACTTGGGTAACGATATTGAAGGATTCTTGCACGTTTCTGAGATTACATGGGATAAGAACATTAAACACCCAAAAGATTATTTAACATTGGGTCAAGAGATTGACGTTGAAGTAATCGAAATTAACTCAATTACGCACAAATTGCGTGTATCGTACAAGCGTCTTCAGCCGAAACCGTTTGAAGAGTTTATGAAAAAATCACGTGAGGGTGATGTCGTTAAAGGGACAGTCACGTCGTTAACCGATTTTGGTGCTTTTATCAAAATTAATGGCGTTGAAGGGTTGCTTCACAACCAGGATCTTTCATGGGACAAAAATGTCAAATGCAAAGAGACTCTCAAAGTTGGTGATGAAATCGAAGTAAAAATTGCTAAGATTAACGTAGAAGATGAAAAAATTTCGTTGAATCGTAAATCACTTGAAGAGAGCCCGATTGACAAATTTGCAACGAATCATAAAATGAATGAAGTTGTAACGGCAACGGTTCGTGATGTGAAAGATTTTGGTGTATTTGTTTCATTAGAGGGTGGGGTTGATGCTCTTATCCGTAATGAAGATCTCTCTCCAATGACTCCTGAAGAGCTTGAAATCGGTCAAACGATTGAAGCTGTGATTATGGTTATTGATGCGAAACGTGATCGTATCCGTCTTTCGGTACGCAAGTTGGAGCGGATTAAAGATCAAGAGATGCTCAATGAAATCAATGATGACGAGAGCAATAGCCTTGGTGATTTGATTAAAGACCAATTGAAATAAAGTCAATGCGACGATTCGCGTATTGGCTGTTTCCGACAATAGCCATCTTTGTAGCGGTTTTTGTCGTCGCCTTTATGATTGAAATCAATCCTAATGTTCCCGTCGTGAATGAGGATGAAGATCCTCATTCAAAAAGTTTGATTTCCGATGAGCATTCACGCGGATGGATGAATGATCTACATTTGGATGAAGAAAAAGGATATTTTTATCCCGTCAATGAACTCTCCATTCAAACAGATGACACTCCAAGCGATGTGAAAACTCAAAAGTATCATTTGATGGTCCATTTGAAAGATTCCTACGAATTTTTTTGTTTAAAACAAGAGCTTAAGAAAACGAAGTTTTCGTATCTTTTGAATCAAGAAGGGGATCTTTTAAGTGTTGAGATCGATTCAAGCGATCATAACGCACTTTCCAACCTTGTAACCAAATTAAAAACCTATCAAATATCGGCGACACTTTCGCCGCTTTAAAGAGGAAGTACCCAATGGAAAAATTTAAAATTGTCGTTTGTGATCATATTCATGAAGCGGGGCTTGATCTCCTTCGTTCGGACGACCAAATTGAGATGATTTTTGCGGCCGATATGGATAAAACGGCATTGCTTGATGTTGTGGCAACCGCCGATGTAGCAATTACTCGAAGCTCTACCGATGTGGATGAAAAGTTTATTCAAGCGGCTAAAGGCAAGTTAAAAGCGGTTGTTCGTGCGGGTGTCGGTGTGGATAATGTTGATATCCCAGGATGTTCTAAAGAGGGAATTATCGTCATGAATGTTCCGACAGCGAACACGATTGCAGCAGTTGAACTCACGATGACCCATATCCTTTCATGTATGCGTATGTTTCCCTATTCTCACGATCACTTGAAAAATCAACGTATTTGGAAACGGGAAAAATGGTATGGCTATGAGCTCAAAGGGAAAAAACTCGGTGTCATCGGGTTTGGTAACATCGGCAGTCGTGTCGGTATCCGCGCAAAAGCCTTTGAGATGGAAGTGATCGCTTATGACCCGTATATCCATCCATCCAAAGCAACCGATGCAGGGGCAAAATATACGACGAATTTTGAGGATATTTTGGCGTGCGATATTATCACTATTCATACTCCAAAAAATAAAGAAACGGTTGGGATGATCGGTGCCGATGAAATCGCAAAAATGAAAGACGGTGTGGTTCTTATCAACTGTGCTCGCGGTGGATTGTACAGCGAAGATGCTCTCTATGATGGACTAAAATCTAAAAAAATCCGTTTTGCCGGTATTGATGTATTTGACAAAGAACCTGCAACTGATAATAAGCTTCTTGATTTGGACAACATCTGTGTCTCTCCTCACCTTGGAGCCAATACATTTGAATCTCAACTGGGTATTGCTCTTGAAGCGGCACAGCAAGCGATCGAAGCGGCAAAAGGGATAGCCTATCCTCATGCCCTTAATCTTCCAATCGATGAATCTAAAATTCCTTCTTTTGTAAAACCATTCCTTGAAATGGGACAAAAAATCGGCTTTTTAGCATCTCAGATTAATCGTGCTCCGATTGTTTCGGTCAAAGTCAGTGGACGCGGCGATATCGCACAATACGTCACGTCTCTTGCTACGTTTGTCACCGTAGGTGCATTGGCAGAGACATCGGGTGAGACCATCAACTACGTTAATGCTGATTTTGTTGCCAGTGAGCGTAATATCAAAATAGACACGGAAGAACTCCCTGAGAGTCCGGTGTATAAAAATTTGGTAACCGTTCGTTTGACAACCGATAAAGATGTCATCGAAATTAGCGCAACGATGTTTAATGATGACGTACAGCGTATTGTCGATATTAATGGCTTCGGTGTTGATGTTGAGCCAAAAGGAAATATGATCCTTTTCAAAAATACGGATGTACCGGGTGTTATCGGACAAGTGGGTACATTGCTCGCTGCCCATAATGTCAATATCGCCGATTTCCGTCTTGGACGCAATAAAAGCGGTGAAGCATTGGCCGTGATCATCGTTGACTCTGCGGTCAATGATAAAACACTCAAAGAGCTTTCTGCTCTCAACGCATGTATCAGCGTTTCTTACGCACGCATCTAACAGTAATGTAATACAATCAAAGGGATATAAAAGATCCCTTTGGCAATCTTTTTATAGCTTAGATCGGAAGCACGATTTCAAAAAGTGCTCCTCTCTCTGTGTTATGAGCTGTTAGTTTCCCTTTACAATGTTCTTCAATAATCGTTTTTGACATATACAGACCTAATCCTGTTCCATCCTTTTTTTCTTTTGTACTAAAGTACGGATCAAAAACTTTGCTTAGTAGCTCTTTGGGAATTCCGCCGCCATTATCTTCGATACTCAAACATGCTGTTGACCCTTTTTGATAACTTCGTACCCAGATGGTCGCATTTTTTATCTTTTTTTCTGAAAAAACATCTTCAGCATTTTTAAAAATATTTAAAATAACTTGACGTATTTCATTGGTATAGGTGTGCAGTAGTTTATCGCTTTCATAGATACGTTCAACGGTGATGCTGTGTGTTTGAAGTGTCGGTTCGATAATCTTCAAACTTCCTTCCGTGAGCATCTCCCACGTTGCCGCTCCTTTTTTTTTGGTTTCTTTAAAGAAGCCTCTAAAATCATCGATGGTTAAGGAGAGATGCTGAGCCAGGTCCCCGATAGCTTCGAGACGTTCCTCGAAAAACTCTTTTTTATAGCTATCCATGATCACATCGAGTGTCAATGTCGATGAAATCGCCGCTATGGACGCCAACGGTTGTCGCCACTGGTGAGCGATCATGCGGATCATCTCGCCCATCTGTGCTAGCCGCGACTGCTCCAGCATTTGAGTGGTTTGCAAGCGGTTTTTCTCTACTTCTGTAGCAACGCGATATTCGAGTTCTTTTGTCATAATTTCTAGATGTATTTTGTTGCTAATATCATGCCCAGTCGCACTGTAGCCTCTAAAATTACCCTTACTGTCTTTGTTGTACTCAATATGTAAACGCAACCAATATGCTTCTCCATCTTTACGTTTATTTTTGACTTCACCGTCCCATACTTGAACGGTTTTTAGAGTGTGCCACATATCCGTATAAAATGATTTTGGTGTATCGGGGTGGCGAAAAAGGGCATGTGTCCGACCGATAACTTCCCGCTTAGAATAACCGGAAACTTTTTCAAACGCTTCACTGATATAGGTGATAAAACCGCTCTCATCGGTCATCGATACAATGGTGTTCTTGTCAATCATCTCTTTATAATGGTTTAAAAGGTGGGTTTGCTCCATTAGTTCATCAAGAAGATCCTGATCCATAATCAACGAGTGTGAAGTACGTTTCATTATGCTTTTATTTCTAATGCTTTGAATTCACGAATTAAGGTCATCTGACGATTTGAAAGATATTCTGCCATCCCTTTATGTTTTGCTTCATTGAGCTCAAATAATACCACGATATGAAAAGAGCGTTCCAGCTCATCAATTCGGTAGATGGTTGCCGCGGTATTAATACTGAGTGGGGCTTTGGACGTTGGTAAAACCAGCGAGATGTTGACTGTCATTTCTTTTTCGAAATGGGGAGGTAATGCACTTAGTTCCAATTTGAGTGAAACAATGGAGATATCCACAATGCGTATTTCGCCAAAAAACTTTTTATCGTCGACAAAAAGTGTCACCTTTTCATTACCTTCAGGTTCAAGACGGATGTTTTTACGGTCATTTCCGCTTCTTTGGATAAATTGCATATCGCTAAAAGTGATCAGCTGCTTGTCAAAATCAATCTCTTTGACCGATTTGCACAAAACGGCCGAGGGGAAAACTTCGGAGCTGATCGTCATGTTTTTGACCAGTTTGACAATTTTGAGCTGTGAATAAGAGGTCTTAACGACTACCTGTTCATCATCCATGTGTACAATGACGGTTGGATTGGTGATGGTTAAGCCGCGATAAAAATTGTGGAGTTTAACTTCAGCATTGTTCTCATTCACGATTTTCATAAATGTTAGTACCGTCTTTTTGTCTTGTAAAACTTTATCATTATCCACGGCATTTTTATCAAACAGTGCCAGTAGATTGAGTTCTGTCACATCATCGAGCGATACAATGACAGAGTTTGCTTTATTGGGGACTTCTCGGAGTTTCATGATCAGGTGACGGTTTTGTTCCTGATGATCGACAATCTTGGTATGAAAAAGCTTTCCGGGATTGGCGGATGCTTCTTCATACCACGTATGTTCACCTGTACTAAATAGAAATCCTTGATGTGCTTTTAATATAGAATCCATTGAGGTATATTTTTTCAGAAAATCATCCAAATCTTCAACTCCAAAAAAATCTAGGAAGCGCTGATTGACGATGACGGGATGACCGTTTTGAAACATAATGAGAAGATTGTTCTGGTAGTTAAAAATATCATGAAGCTGAGTATCGTAGAGATGTTTATTTTCTTCATACTGCATCGCTTTGAGTGCATCGTAGAGTGCGTCGAGCAGCTGATTGACTTTTGCCGGTTTGGGCAAATAGCGAAAGGTACCGACATTGATTGCCTCCAGCAGATACTCTTTTTCATTATACGCTGTAATGTAGATAATTTTCGTATCCGGTTCTTCCGCTTTGATCTTTTTAGCCATCTCCAGACCACTCATTCTGGGCATATTGATGTCGGTGATTACCAGCTTAGGTTTGTTCTTTTTGAAAAGCTCATACCCTTCAAGTCCATCTGCCGCACTCAAGATGTTGACAAAAACTTTTCCTAGCAATTGGACGATATTAGTACGTAACCCCGCGTTATCTTCAACATACAGTACAGTTATATCTTTGGCAAGTCTCTGTATTTCTAGCAGTTTTTCACTTACCATATTTACTCCTTTAAGGCTTCATCGTCATCAATGAGGTAAGGTTTGGGTTCACCCAGATAATAACCTTGCGAATGGCAGACTCCCATTGCGATAACGGTATCGAGAATCTCCGCTGAGCTTACAAATTCGGCAATAACGTTCATATCAAGATCTTTGGCCATAGAGACGATGGTTTTGGTCAATATTTGGGAACTTCGATCCTGCAAAATATTTTTAATGATCGATCCGTCAATTTTAATGAAACTTGCTTCAAGTTCAAGCAGATGCATAAAATTTGAATACCCTGACCCGAAATCATCTATGGCGATGCGGGCACCATATTTTTTGACCTCCGCTACAAACTCTTTGACGATCGTGTAATTGTCGATCCCCTCAGATTCGATGATTTCAAAAATAACATTCTGCGGTTTGTCAAAGCTGTTGAGTGCATCAAATATATAGGCGTGCGTGTTACTGTTTCGAATATCTTCGATAGAGAGATTGACGGAAAAACATATATCTTTATCTCTAAACATGGCAAATGCTTTACGTAGAATGGCTTTTGTTAATTCAGGGTATATTTTTGCTTTGTGTGCCACATCCAAAAAGAAAAAGGGGGTAAGGACTTTTCCTTCTTCATTGACGATGCGCATTAGTGTTTCGTATTTATCAATTTTTCGCGTCATATTGTTATAGATTGGCTGAAAATAGGCAATAACCAGATCATGTGCAAGGGCATATTTGAGTGTTTTGATCATCTCCTGATTGTTGGCATAGTGTTCTTTTTCCTGTTTATTCATATCATAGATTTCAAACGG
Organism: Sulfuricurvum sp.; assembly: GCA_030696285.1. Taxonomy (GTDB): domain Bacteria; phylum Campylobacterota; class Campylobacteria; order Campylobacterales; family Sulfurimonadaceae; genus Sulfuricurvum. Next base: position 33,608 of record JAUYSQ010000283.1, read on the forward strand.
CATTTTATTTCGTTTGGCATTTTTCAGAGCAATATTCGAATTGATCAGTAATTCAGTCGAATTTCCACAGCACATTCCTACGGTAATACTGATGTAGATCTCATGCTCATTAATCAAAAAAAGATGAGAATCAAGGGTTTGAATCAACTCCATGACCAGAGGGGTTAGGCTATCGTTATCTAAAGAAGCTTTTGAAAGAATGGCGAATTCGTCCGAGGGGAGTTTGTAAAGACGACACTTCTCTTCATTCAAATTTTCAGAGAGATACTGCCCGAAGCTTTTGAGAATTTCATCACCGATTTTATACCCATACAGATTGTTAAGCTCTTGGAATGAGTCGAGATTTAAGAGCCCCATCGCCGCGTACTCTCCCCCCTCAAGATCCTCAATTAATTGTAAGCGGTTAGGTAAGCCGGTGAGACGATCGGTCAGTTGGCGGGAAATACGCTCTTTTTGCTCAATCACTTGGGTAATATCGTGTCGAAGAGCAAGGAATCTTTTGACTTCACCGTTGTTGTCCAAAATGGGAGTAATCGTCGTATCCACATGATAGGCACTGCCGTCTTTGGCGCGGTTTTTAATGACGCCGCGCCACGGCTGCTTGTTTAAGATCGTCTCCCACATTTGTGCAAACACTTCGGATGGATTGTCGGGATGGCGAATAATGTTGTGTGGGCATCCAATCAGCTCATCATTCGAATAACCGGATACCTTGACGAAAGCGTCATTCACATACGTAATAATGCCGTTTTTATCCGCCATAGAGACGATTGTACTGTAATCGACGGCTTTTTTATATTCATTGAGCAATTGGATTTGTTCGACCAGTTCGTGCGATTTGTCTTTGAAGGCAACGGAGAGCTGATCATTCAATGTTTGTAATTCGTCTTTTTTAGTATCAACAAGTGACTGAAGCGGTTGATTTTCCTTCCATGATTTCAAGCTTTTCTGCTCACGCTTAGGACGTTTGAATATTAACCCACTCATTAATGGCCTTAGTGTATTGCTTTTTGATAATAATGTAATAGTGTAACCAATAGGTATGAGTAAAGGGTGAGTTTTACTCATATTTGTCGGTTATAGTATTTGTTTTTACGTCTATATTTTCTAATGGATTTGGCTACAATAGATAAAATATAATAAAGCATAGAAGCACTAATGACACCTCGTAAAAAAGTTTTGATAGTCGATGATGATGCTACTACACGTCTGCTCGTTCGAAAAGTTCTAATGAAGCTTGATTTTGTTGATTTTTTGGAAGCTGAAAGTGGAAAAGAAGCACTCAAGATAACTCGCAAGGAGCGGCCAAATCTCATTTTAATGGATGTTGTCATGCCCGGAATGGATGGCTATGAAGCATGCCGACAGATTAAAAATGATCCCAAGTTGAAGTCGACTGTTGTTATTTTTATGACTGCTGTGAGGATGGATGAAATCGATGACAGGATCATTCAGGTGCAGGGTGATGATCTGTTGCGCAAGCCATTGGATGCGAGTGAGCTTTATTTCCGTGTCAAAAATTATCTCATTTTACTCATGCCAAAAAATGATACGAGCGAGAGAGAAGAGAGTAGTATTTCGGAGTTGATGGAAGATTTCAATCCTTGTGATGAGGGGGAATATATCGATTTAGGAGAAGGATTTTATTATCAGGTGGAGTGCAAAAGTTTGTGTAAGAATCAGCAGAATATTTCGCTGATGAAGCAAGAAATTTTATTACTAGAAGCGTTTATAAAGTATCGAAATCAAGTCCTTTCGTATGAGCAGCTTTTACATATTATTGGAAAAAATGGTGATAGCACGATTGCCAATCTACGGACACTGATTAAGCTTTTACGTCGTAAAACCTATAAAGGACTTATTCAAACATTACCGTCTGTCGGTTATCGGTTTATGTTGAGACGAATTTGACAAATTTTTGAACAATCGAAACGTCTAAAAACTTTTTTGCTAATTTTTTGGTACAGTATATTTCTGTATTATAGTGAAATTCATAGTTTACTCATAAAAAAGATATACAATTCATGGGAGTTACGTCTTCACAGGCGTATTCAGAGATGTGCTATCGCCGTGCATGATACAACAATATTTTATTTATGAACGTAGAGACAAAGGTATTATGAAGAAGTTTGTATTAGTGATGCTGATGACATCTTATTATTGCAGAAGATTGAATTGCCTGAAAAAAGCATGTTATAGAGCAAGTCTTTGAATCTTCTGTATGGACTGAGTGCAGCGGTAGTGTTGGGTAGTCTCTCGTTTAGTTACTATTTGTTTCACAGCCGAAGGAAAGAAGAAGAATCGCAACGAATTCTTCAAAAACTTCATCTTCAAAATCAGGCGATTTTAGAAGCAGTTCCAGACCTAATACTGCAAGTAGATACTGAGAAACGATATACCTGGGCGAATAAGGAAGGGATAGCTTTTTTTGGAGAAGACGTTATCGGCAAAGAGGCATCCTTTTTTTTCGAGGGCGAACAAGATACGTATGAGATCGTAAATCCATTATTTGAAGGTGATGACACACTTATTCATCTTGAAAGTTGGCAACGACGCCATGATGGTAAGAAACGTCTTTTGGCATGGTGGTGCCGGACATTAAAAGATGAAAACGGAAAGGTCACAGGAATACTCTCAACCGCTCGTGATATCACCGAAGAACATGAAAAAGAAGAGGCGCTGCAACTCTCCGAAAAAAAATATAGAAATCTTGTTGAAAATGCGATGATAGGAGTCTACCGTTCGGATCTTTTCGGTAATATTCTGTATGTGAATCAGGCATTGGCGGGGATGCTTGCCTTTGATTCTCCTGATGAATTGATCGGGCAAAACAGTGTTCTCCGATACACTGATCCTGAGCAAAGAGCAAAATTTATTCAAAGCGTATTTCAGAAACATCATATCAATAACTATGAAATGGAATTACTCGATAAAACGGGTATATCTATACCGGTTTTGGTGAGTGCAACGGTTGAGGGCGATATTCTTTCGGGGATGATTATCGATATGCGTGAACTCAAAAAATCACGCGAGGAGATTGATAAGCTCTCCAAAGTTATTGAGCAGATTGACGATGCGGTTGTAATTACGAATAAGTATGGAACTATTACCTATGTCAATGAGGCATTTTCTCGTCATACCGGTTACACAAGAGAGTATGTTCTTGGAAAAACTCCTCGAATGCTTAAATCAGATAAGCATGACGAAGCGTTTTATAGAGAACTGTGGCAGACAATTTTGAGGGGAGAGGTTTTTCGAGGGACGATTATCAACACAAAGCAAAATGGTGATCTCTTTTATGAAAATAAAACCATTACCCCTTTAAAGGATGATAAAAATAATATCGTCGGGTTTGTTTCGAGCGGGAAAGATGTGACACAAGAACGATTACTGCAGCAAGAGATCGAGAAAATCGCTACGATCGATAAGCTCACCGGTCTTTACAATCGTCACAAGTTTGAAAAACTCTTTGTTCTGGAGGCTGAACGATCTCATCGGTTTTTACTTCCCCTCTCTATGATACTGATTGATATCGACCATTTCAAATTGGTGAATGATACCTACGGTCATGATATCGGAGACGAAGTTCTAAAACATTTGGTCAAGACGATACAGGGGAATATTCGAAAAATTGATATTTTTGCACGGTGGGGAGGAGAAGAATTTTTAATTTTATGTCCGGGAACGGATTTGAAACATACTCGAAGACTCGCGGAAAAGTTACGGTTGGCGGTAGATCATGCCTCATTTCCAGAAATCGGTCATGTGACCATCAGTCTTGGAATGAGTAGATTTGAACAGGACGATACCTTTTCAGAACTTTTTAAACGTGCCGATCAAGGGCTTTATTACGCAAAAGAACATGGACGAAATCAGGTGGGCAGTATAGCCGTGTTTTAGTCCCTCTTTGTTATAATCAAAAAATTATATTTAAGCTGGATTCCCGATCAGGTCGGGAATGACGAGATGATGCGGAGCAGGGATGAACACGGACGAAATCGGGGCACTGTTACAGGATAAAAAGAAGCTCCTTTCCGAAACCTATTTTGAGCTCCAAGCTGCGTGTGAAGAGGTATATGGTCCCGACACCCTCGTCATCATCGAGGTGGGATCATTTTTTGAAGTGTATGAAGTCAACAATGAATCTATGAAGATCGGCAAGGCGAAAGAGGTCGCCGAATTTCTCAACATCCAGCTCACTCGCAAAAATAAAACCATTCTCGAAAACTCCATACAAAACCCACTCCTTGCGGGAGTGCCTACCGTCTCGATCGAACGCTATCTCAGCCGTCTGGTACAGTCAATAAAATACACGATCGTCCTCGTACGGCAGCAGGGGGAAGTCCCTCATATTCGCCGTTATATCTCCAATATCATCTCACCGGGTACGAATTTTGATTACATCGCGGAACCCAGTGAAAACTATATTGCTTCCTTGCTCATTGATCAAAATAACGGGGTTTATTCGGTCGGGTATGCCGCGATCGACGTGGGGACTGGGAAAACACTTATCAATGAAATACATGGGACGCGTGAAGATAAGACGTATGCACTCGATGAAGTGTTTACCCTTTTACAAAGCTATCAAACCTCGGAAGTGGTCGTGACGTTTTGCGACTCTCAGATCGATGAAGAGGAAGTCAATCGCTATTTGGAACTCAAGAGTCATCACCGCAGCATTAAAAATGAAAAGCGGCTTCGTATCGATTACCAAAATGAACTGTTTGGGCGAATTTATCAAATCCGGTCTCTTTTAAGTCCGATTGAATATCTCGATATGGAGCGATACGCCTATACGTCTGAGTCGTTGGCCGTCTTAATCCACACCATCATCGATCACGATCCAGCTATTATCGAAAAGATGAACCGTCCGACGTTTTTGGGGACGAATCGTTATATGTATATGGGGAACAATGCGGCGGAGCAACTGGGGATTATTTCACGCGATAATGATGAGATGACGGTGCTCAAGCTCATCGACAAAACCTCAACGGCGATGGGAAAACGGCTTCTGCGTGAGCGGCTTCTCAATCCTATCTGTGATCCGAAACTTCTCGAAGAGCGGTACGATTTGATCGAAAAGATGGGCGAACATATTTCCCCTCTGGAGAGTAAACTCAAAGAGGTGTACGATCTGGAGCGGATACTGCGTCGGCTGAAACTGGGGAAATTGCACCCGTATGAGTTGGCATACTTTTATGCTTCTCTTACGGCAGCTGAGAGGTTGTTTGAGGATGCAGCGACTTTTGGAATCAGCTATGATAAATCGAGTGCGTCAGAGTGTGCGCAGTGTGCGAGCGAGCTGCGGCGGATATTTGTCATCGAATCGTGTGCTAAGTTTCGACGCGATCAGGTGGATGAAAATCTTTTTAACGAGGGGATTGACCCTTCCATCGATGCTCTCGAAAAACTCCAAAGCACGAATGAACTCAAAGTACAAAGTATCATCGATCATATTGATACCTTTTTTGATAATGGCAGCAGTTCGTATGCCTCTATCGGATGGCTGGAGAGTGAGGGGTATCATCTTCTCATGACCCGTAACCGCTATGTGAGCATCGAAGAAGCACTTCATAACAGCTTTTTCACGATTGAGGGGAATCACCATTTTTTCCGTGATTTTCAGATTCGAAAGCTCAAAACGACGGTCAAGCTCTCCTCCGCACTGCTGGATGAACTCTCCATTGAAAATGCAGGGGCAAAATCACGGATGCTGGCACAGGTACGAGAGCGGTATCAGGAACATTTAGAGACGATTGAGAAGAAATTTTCGCATGCCATCGAGCATCTCATCTCCTTTTTGGCGGTGCTGGATGTATCGCTTAGCGGGGCAAAATGTGCTGCACAGTTTCGGTATGTTCGCCCGGTGATCGTTCAAAATTCTCCTAAAGCATTTATCGAAACGGTGGGATTGCGTCATCCGCTCATCGAATCGCGTGAAGAGAATGGGATTTTTATCCCCAATGATCTTTTCTTAGGTTCCATTGAACAGCGTACCTTTGAGGAGCATACGACGATCGATGGCTCAAACGGTGACGATGTCAAAGGGGTATTACTTTATGGAATCAACTCCAGCGGTAAGTCATCACTGATGAAAAGTATCGGGCTGTCCATCGTAATGGCACAGGGAGGATTTTTCGTTCCGTGTGCAATGATGCGCTTTGCCCCCGTCGATAAGCTTCTCACCCGTATCGTTTCCAAAGACAATCTCTATAAAGGGCTTTCGACGTTTGCGGTGGAGATGTTGGAGCTGCGTAATATTTTTAACCGTGCGACGGAAAATACCCTTATTCTGGGTGATGAAATCAGTCATGGAACGGAGACGGAATCGGCACTGGCAATCGTGGCGAGTGCGATTTTAAAGCTCAAAGAGCTTGGAAGTCTGTTCATCTTTGCTACCCATTTGCATCAGCTCTCCTCACTAGAGGAGATTCAAAAAGCTAAAGGGATCGTATTGCTTCATTTGGGAGTTTATTACGATGAAGAAAGTGATAAACTCGTGTATGATCGGAAGCTCAAAAATGGAAGCGGAAGTACCCTGTATGGATTGGAATTTGCGAAATCGCTCCATATGGATGAGACTTTTTTGAAGAGGGCGTACGAAATCAGGGGACGGATTACCAATAATACTCATGATGCTTCATTGTTAAAACGGAACAAAAAAAGTCGCTATAACGCCAAACTCTATCTCACTAAATGTGCGCTGTGTGATGAGGTCGTGGAGGAAGTGCATCATATCATCCCTCAAGCCAACGCCGATGAGAGCGGTTCGATCGGTCATTTCGGGATGAATCACCGCTATAATTTAATCCCTCTTTGTTCGAAGCACCATAAACTGGTGCATGAGGGGAAAATTGCCGTTCATGGGTTCGTTATGAGTGAAGAGGGGCTTAGACTCAGCTATAGTGAAACAGGAATGGACTCGTAAAGCCCTATTTTAGGGAGATATAGCCACATTTTTTGCAGCAAAATAGTATAAAAAATGGGACTTTTTGATAACTTTTGCGTAATGTTTTTTCAAGAGCAACTACGTAAAAAATTACGTAATTTTTTGAAGATTAAAATTGATCTTTATTCCTCTATGTTGATACAAAAAATATCTCGTCTCCAGGTGCCAAAATTACTACCAAATATTATTTTTGAGGCAATTTGAAGTAATTTGAGGCAATATGAACTACATAACTTTTTTAGAGACACCTCTGAAATAGTGTAAACCAGTGCTATAGTTTAGGAGAGAAGTTCGATTCCACATAGCCCCACCAAAAATTCCCCTATTTTACGGACTTTAAAGCCCTTCAAAGATACTTCGATACCACTTTAATACCACCAAATATGCCATGAATAC
>JAUYSQ010000284.1 GCA_030696285.1 Sulfuricurvum sp.
CGTTGATCCAAGAGCTGATTGTAGAAATGACGATGGATATCAGCTTTGCAATGGAGAATTTCGATCGCGAAGCCAAACGGCAAGCATCGGAAGCTCACTTGCTCCAAACAGAGAAACTCCTCGAAGAGATGAGTGCGATGGCACATGTCGGCGGATGGGAATTTGATCCCAAAAGCGGTGAGGGAACCTGGACAAAAGAAGTTGCCCTCATTCACGACCTAGATCCGAATGATCCAACCACAATAGCGATAGGGCTAAGTGTCTACGAAGGCGAATGGCTCGAAAAAATACAAACCGCATTGGATGAAGCGATTCACAAAGGAATCTCCTACGATCTGACACTCCAGATGAATACGAAAAAAGGGAATCAAAAATGGGTCCGAACCATCGGAGTACCGGTCATTTCAGAGGGTAAAGCCGTTCGTCTCCGCGGTTCCATGCAGGATATAACGGCTCAGAAAATAGCCGAAGAAAAAATACACTGGCTCGCCCATTTTGACTCCCTTACGGGATTGCCGAACCGTCTTTTACTCAACGACCGGGTCCAATACGCTATCAATATTGCCTATCGTGCCAAAGAATCCATAGCATTACTCTTTTTGGATCTGGATCATTTTAAAAATATTAACGATTCTCTCGGTCATACTATCGGAGATGATTTGCTCGTTCAGGTCTCCAAGCGTATGCAGTCCATAGTGCGTGAAGAAGACACCCTCTCTCGCCAGGGGGGAGATGAATTCATCCTCCTTCTTCCCGGTACGGACGCCGATGGCGCGGCACACGTTGCCGAAAAACTCATTCATATTATCTCTCAACCCTATCCTATTCAACACCATGAGCTCAACGTTACCCCATCCATCGGCATTGCCCTCTATCCAATCGATGGAAATAATGCAGAAACCCTGTTTCAGTCTGCCGATGCCGCAATGTACCGTGCAAAACATGACGGACGAAACTGCTACCGTTTTTTAACGCCTGAAATACAAATACGTTCTGCCCGAAATCTTGAACTTGAAAATGCCCTCCGACAC
>JAUYSQ010000208.1 GCA_030696285.1 Sulfuricurvum sp.
CCAACGAAGAGTGGATCACATTTGCCGATGATGGGCATCCGGCCCTGCTAGAAACAGTCAAAATTCCCATGATTAACGAGAAACATACTCTCATCGGTATTTTAGGGATAGCACACGATATTACAGAACGTCATAACAATGAAATACGGATCCATCAGCTTACTCAAATGTACGCAACCCTGAGCCAGTGTAATCATGCGATTGTCCACTCGGCTACCCCTAACGAGCTCTTTACAAAAATTTGCGAAAGTGCTGTTGTTCAAGGCGGCATGAGCATGACATGGATCGGTCTTGTCGATTCGCACACCAAACATATCACTCCGGTTGCCTCTTACGGAGATGCAAAACACTATCTGGAGGGGATTGAAATCTCTACTCTAGCCGATATTCCTTCCGGCAAAGGGCCCACAGGTACGTGTGCCCGTGAAAATCGTCCCTATTGGTGTCAAGATTTTATGAACGATCCCGCGACGGCTCTTTGGCACGAGCGGGGTGAAGAAATGGGTTGGAAATCTTCTGCGGCACTGCCCATTCATTTATACAATGAGGTTATCGGTGTTTTCACCATTTATTCTCAAACCCTCAATGCTTTTGATCCGTTGATCCAAGAGCTGATTGTAGAAATGACGATGGATATCAGCTTTGCAATGGAGAATTTCGATCGCGAAGCCAAACGGCAAGCATCGGAAGCTCACTTGCTCCAAACGGAGAAACTCCTCGAAGAGATGAGTGCGATGGCACATGTCGGCGGATGGCAATTTGATCCCAAAAGCGGTGAGGGAACCTGGACAAAAGAAGTTGCCCTCATTCACGATCTAGATCCGAATGATCCGACCACAGTAGCGATAGGGTTAAGTGTCTACGAAGGCGAATGGCTCGAAAAAATACAAACTGCATTGGATGAAGCGATTCACAAAGGAATCTCCTACGATCTAATACTCTGGATGAATACGGGAAAGGGGAATCAGAAATGGGTCCGAACCATCGGAGTACCGGTCATTTCAGAGGGTAAAGTGGTTCGTATCCGCGGTTCCATGCAGGATATAACGGCTCAGAAAATAGCCGAAGAAAAAGTACACTGGCTCGCCCATTTTGACCCCCTTACGGGATTGCCGAACCGCCTTTTGCTCAACGACCGCGTCCAATACGCTATCAGTATCGCCTATCGTGCCAAAGAATCCATGGCATTACTTTTTTTGGATCTGGATCATTTTAAAAATATCAACGATTCTCTCGGTCATACTATCGGAGATGATCTGCTCGTTCAGGTCTCGAAGCGTATGCAGTCCATAGTTCGTGAAGAAGATACCCTCTCTCGCCAGGGAGGAGATGAATTCATCATCCTTCTTCCAAGTACGGACGCCGATGGTGCGGCACACGTTGCCGAAAAGCTAATTAACGTTATCTCTCAACCCTATCATATTCAACACCATGAACTCAACGTCACCCCATCAATCGGCATTGCCCTCTATCCAATCGATGGAAGCAATGCAGAAACCCTGTTTCAATCTGCCGATGCCGCAATGTACCGTGCAAAACATGACGGACGAAACTGCTACCGTTTTTTAACGCCTGAAATACAAATACGTTCTGCCCGAAATCTTGAACTTGAAAATGCCCTCCGACACGCACTAAAACGTAATGAACTCGAAGTTTATTATCAACCGCAGATCTCGATGGATACAGGAAATCTTGTCGGAGCAGAAGCTCTTCTGCGCTGGAATCATCCTACCCTTGGAATGATCTCTCCGGCAGAATTCATCCCTATCGCCGAAGAGAGCGGACAAATCGTCACAATCGGAGAATGGGTACTTCGGCGCGCACTTGAGCAATTGCAATCATGGATCCAAGCCGGGATGGAACCCTTTATCATGGCTGTCAATCTTTCAGCTATCCAATTTCGTCATCCCAAATTGGTCTCAATGGTATTAAGTATCCTCCAAGAGCTGCAACTCCCAGCCCAGTATCTCGAACTCGAGCTCACCGAGGGGATAGCCATGGAAAATCCCATTCATGCAATCGAAATCATGAATGAACTGTACGATCATGGCATCCGAATGTCAATCGATGATTTCGGAACAGGCTACTCTTCGCTCAACTACCTCAAAAAATTTAAAGTCTATAAACTCAAAATCGATCAATCGTTCATCCGTGACATTACTGAAAATCCCGAAGACAAAACCATCGTCAATACAATCATCAACATGGCCAATAACCTCCATATGATAACCATAGCAGAGGGAGTAGAAACCGCTGAACAGCTTGCTATTCTCCGTGAAATCGGCTGTAATGAGATACAGGGATATTATTTCAGTAAACCGCTTCCTTCGCGTGCGTTTGAAGAGTATGTACGACGACTCTAATCATCATGTCGGGGACATTTAATGTATCACTTGAATGGGTGCAAAAACATTGGGATGATTTTAAATGAAGTTAATTTGAGGTGCCTTGGTCATCTTTAGGTATCCATTCATTCTGATTGAAGATACCTAAAATCACGATACTCTCATCATCGACCAAATAAGGGATAGTGTAACCTTTATGTATTAGCTCTCGGTTGCCATCATGGCTCAAGCGTCCTTTACGAGGATTATCAGTTAGCGTCTCGATATGAGCTTTCACTTTACCCAAAAACTCTTTTGCAGCTTTACGTTTA
>JAUYSQ010000291.1 GCA_030696285.1 Sulfuricurvum sp.
GCATCGCCAGTTTTTTTCTTCAAGCCTATCGAATTCAAAGAGAAAGACGAAGGATCAAACGAAGAGAGAATCAAAAAAGTACCTATGCTAAAAATTTACAGCGTTTTTAATATAGACCAAACCACGCTCGAAATCTCAGAGCTAAGCGATAATAAAGAGATTTTAGACGTTCAGGACTTTATCGACAAAACAGGGATCACAATCAAAAATTCAATCGATGGAGCTTTTTATAATCCCACATTAGACTGCATCGGAATACCGAATAAAAACAGTTTTAAAAGTTCAGAACTTTACTATGTAACACTCTTACATGAACTATCACACGCAACAGGACACAATGAGCGTTTAAGCCGTGATTTTTCAGGACGGATGAACGGAACAGAGGACGAGATTAAAAGCTACGCTAAAGAGGAGCTGATAGCCGAAACAACACGAGCATTTTTGCAAGTTCATTTGAATCTAAACACGACAGAGATGGAAGCACAAAACGCCGCCTATCTAAAAAGCTGGCTAAAACCACTCAAAGAAGATCCAAAAATGCTATGGAAAATCTTTTCCGAAGCATCGAAAGCGTATCGCTATCTTTTGGATATAACAGCAGAGCAGGAGAAAGCAGCGTAAAGGCTGCTTTTTACAATGTGGATTTATTTTAATGGATTTCCCACCCTCCGCCCTTGCGAGAAAATATAATTTTCAATTTCTTTAATGTTTTTTGACTTCTATATGCATCTGGGTTCGAGTCCTTAAACAGAAACCTAACCCAGCTTAATTGTTTAAAAAAATAATGGAGTTCGCCTCTTGATAAAACAGTCAGAATCAAGCTTGGTCAGAGTAAAATTTTAAAGATCAAAATCAGTCTAAAAGTTGATAACTTTCAGGTTTATTTAAGAAATTGAAACTCCACAAGTGCGGTAAATAGGGGCTTTTTCCCCTCTTAGGGTTATTTTCCCCCCTCTGACACCATCTTACACATTCATTCACATATTTAATAACATCCTCAAAAAATAGTTTATCTCGATGCTTTTAGCGCTCTTTCTCCATTTTTAGCCAGCGATCGTAACATATTCCTCTAAAAGTTCAGGAGCAACTCCGTACGATTTTAAAAGCAACGAGGCGGTTGCTCCATCCCCATTTTCCAATTTTAAGGTAGCCGTATAGACTCTGCCCAGCAAACCTGAATGGGCCATGATGGCATCTTTGATTTCGCTTGTTGGTTTGAGGGTGCGTATGATTTGATCCATAGAGACATTCATAAATCCTTCAAGAAGAGAATACAAGGCGAGTAAGCGTGCTGTCTCGATAAGCTCATTTGAGGGGTTTGGAGAAGCGAGAGAGAGGAGATTGAGTATCACATCGACCCTTTTTTGAGCAAAAAGGGCATACGTGCCGCTTGCATTGTCCGCCTTGATCCCTGATTTGGAATAGATAATCAGTAAAAGCCACTGAGTCAGGGCATTTTTCCCCATTCTCTCGATCATCTGTTGGATCGAGGCTGCTTCGTAGATGTGTTCGGGATAGGTAGAAGATAGAAACTGGATAAGCTGAAGGGACAGGGCATTTTGACGCTGAAATACCGCGTAAATCTCTTCGATGGACGTATCCGTTTGCAGAAGTGAAAACAAGGCCAGTACATCACTGTTTTTTGGGTCAATACGTTGATGGGTAATGAGATGGGATTTGGCGAAATAAAATCCTTGATAATAGTCAAATCCCAGATGCTTGTAGGCTTCGACAATTTCATGAAATTCGATTTTTTGGGCGATAAGCTTCATCTGTCCATAGGGATTCGGAAGGGAATTGAATTGTTCGATATCAATGCGTGTCACGTCAAATTTTGCGAACTCCATATAGGGGAAGAGGGGGGCAAAATTTTCGAAGTAGTGAGGATGGCAGGACGCATTGTCAAGGGCAAAACGGTATCCTAGCGAGTGGTAATATCGGATCGCTTCGTGAACCTGCGCGGTATGTTTCATAGATTCTGAGAGCTCAAAAATGAATTTTTCTTTGGGGAGAGTGCGAATAATATCGGTCAGGAGGAGGGGGCCGTCGGTGTTGATAAACGCCAATGCGTCTCCAAAGCTTGACGCTGTCCCGATTTGATTGAGCAGGTTGACCAAAACAGAACTGGTGGCATGTCTGGGGTCATCGATACTGCATTTACCTTCATCGTCACGGTAAAAAAATTCATATCCAACTATCTGTTCGTGACGATCCATGATCGGTTGGCGGGCAAGGTTGAGAGGGTTTTGCATAAATGTAACTTTTTTGTGATGTATTATAATATGAAGTGTACCGTATTTTTCTTATGATTTTATACAGAAAGTAATTATAATATTTTTTAATGCAGTTAGGTGTCTGATACTCTCACCTGTAATGGTTTGCTGTAGGGAGCGAATCTTATTCACTCCCAAGGCTCACTGCTCCAACAGCGACATTTGCTCCGTCCATACTGAGACGTTCGTTACGATATACGGTGTAGTTCGAGGTGAGGGCATTGTAGGTACGCATCAATAGCTGACGGTTCTCGAACAGGCTGCCGCTGAGTGTCACCCCCTCTATGGAAATATTGGCATCGGCAAGTTCTGCCTGCTGGGCGATAAAATCTGCCAATGAATCGATAAAACCAAAGCTTAGCAGATACTCATCGACACCGGCCAGTTTAAAACTCATTGCCGCCCTGATAGCCAAACGGGGATCAATTTCATAGCCGTTAGCGGTTTTGATCACTTTATAGTCAATACGAGGTCCTGATTTGCCGTTAAACTCCAGAGCTGTCGCTTCCAGCTGTTCGCAGGCATCTTGAATATTCTCCCCCGCAGAAATGCCGATAAACAGTGCGGCCATCCCCCAGAGTCTGCTGAGCATTGAGATTTTACCCTTCGTTTCAAAATGGGCGTGTTCGATTTGGTCGCAAAGTTGGGGGTAGGATGTTTTGTAGTTAGCAACCAGTCGGGCTCCTGCCTCATCCATTTGGGCAATCGACGCGAGCATTGTTCGGGGATGAAGGAGCATCTCATCGACAAAATGGGCCATTGGGGTGTAGCCTATTTTGGTGGAGAAACTGCATATCTGCGAACGATGGGTTCGGCTTAGGTAGAGTCCGCATAACGATTTCCCTTGCACGTTATGCTCTAAGACGATAGAACGCAATGCGGCATGTGCCGGTTCAAAAGAGATTGCATGGGCAAATGGGGAGGGTTCGTCATTGGCGACAAACCGCACGCAGGGTTGTGAAGTGGGTTCAATAGCCGACCGTAACGATAGTCCGTTATGATTACCCGATCCCTCAAATCCCTCAAACGTGCAGCACGAGGGTTGGTTTAGAACCAGTGGATGGTGCCATGGGAGCATATCACGTCCGACAGTGATGATGATATGGTGTCCCAAGGCGGAAGCAGCGCGAAGCTGGGGAACCTGATCGCAGTAGATGGCCTCAAGTCCTTGGCGCGACAAAGCGGTACTCAAAGCCATTGTAATCGTATCATCCGCAAAAAAAACAGGATAGAAGGGTTTGGTCAAACCATACTCGGCTCGAAATTTGAGTTTGGGCTTTAAGCGTATTGAAGGTTTTTCGATCATCATCAGGGTATCAAGTTCCCCTTGTGTCATCACGAATGCGTCGGACATATCAGAGGGGTTGCAGATCAAGAGTCCGTTTTCTTCAGAGTCTTGTGTCTTTAGAAGGGAGAAACGTCGAAGTCCGTTGTAGGTGGGGAGGGTAATCTCCTCTTTTTCAATCAGCTGCCGGGCCAATGTTGTAAACAGTACCTCCGGTGTTTTGGCATCTATGCGGGTGTATGTGCATAGATCTTCGAGGGTCAATGTCACCTCACTGAAGCCGCAAACACTGCACGGTTCAAACGGATCAAGGGTTTGGAGAATGTTTTGCTGACACTCAGGACAGCAGGGGACACTATATGGGCTTTTTGGTTCAATCAACGGCTGAGGCTCATGCAGCGTCTTGCCCTCTTC
>JAUYSQ010000210.1 GCA_030696285.1 Sulfuricurvum sp.
TCCAAAAATATCAAAAGAGGGTGTTCTAAAAGAGATTATGGGTAAGGCTCATCTCGAAGCGTTAGATTTTTATACGACGCTGTTTCCAGAATATACGTTGCAAAAACCTCTTCTTCATATTACTAAAACTCCTGAAGAGGGAGAAACTCTCAAACGTTTTAAAAAAGAGACCGTATTAAAACTAACTCCATTGGATATAAATACAGAAGCACTAGTGAGCAGTGAAGCCAGAGATGCAGAGTCGATTTTTTTTTCTGAGGGAGCCGTGGTGGATGCGTTTGGAGTGTGCAACGCATTGGCAGAGGGGATCGATTTTTATAAACAAGAGATACAATCCCTCCGCTATGATGAGGGTACTTGGAATGTCGATGATCTAAGAGCCTCTCACGTCGTTCTTGCCATCGGAGCCTATCCTAAAATTCTCCCCATTCCCTATCTCACTCTTCGCGGTATCTGGGGACATCGTATAGACATAGAAACTACGACGAACCTTCCCACTATTCTTCATCATTATGTCTCCATCTCCCCAACATCACAACAAAACATTATGGCAATCGGTGCGACCCATAATGTCCATTATTCTCCCTCTCATGATGAGCCATACAATGTGGAAGCAGGGCGAAAAGAACTTCTCGAAAAAGCGTTAAAAACATTAAAATTAAATAATATTAAAATAGTGCAGGATTATGCAGGTTTGCGCTCAGGCTCGAACGATTATCTCCCGATGCTGGGCTCACTTGTTGATGCAGAGGCGACGCTTGCTCGTTATCCGCAGTTAAAAAATGGAAGAGCCGTTGCTCCATCTGAATTTATCAAATATCCTTATCTTACAATGATAAACGGTTCTGGCGGATATGGATTTGTTTTGGCGCCGTATTTGGCCAAGCGGCTCAAAGAGTATCTGGTGGAGAAAAAACCGCTTGATGAGAGACTCTCTCCCGGACGATTTTTCCCGCGATGGGCGAAACGTCAATCGTAAACCACCACCCCGTAGTTATCATCAATACGATAAAAACGTGAATCGGCGGTAATGATCAAATCATTCAAGCGTCCTAAATGAACATAGCTTTTTCTGCCAAGGGCGATACCGTTTTCAGTAAAAAAGCGTTTGAGATTGACAAATTTTATATCATTCACATATTTGTATTCAAACTGGCTATAAAGGCGCATTTTTTTATAGGCAAAAATATGAGAATCCGCGCTCAAAGTCGATGCCGCATACTGCGTAGGGAGGTATCCTGATAAGTCGGTAAGAGATGGTTCAATATGGGAATATTTTTCAGGAAGGGTGTTTTTTTCGATAAAAACGTAGCGATTGAGTTTGATGTGGCGACTCTCGTTCCAATAGCTGTATGCAGGGGAACTGAGTTGCAATTTAGTATTAATCTCTCTCCAAAGCCAATGTTTATCTAAAACGCTATAGAGAGCCGACACCGCAATTTACTCGTCGGTCGTATCGCGATTGTTTAGAGCGATACGCTTGGCATACATAAAGCGTTGTTTATAATACCCTTTATCGATATTATCGTATTGAACCCGTTTATTTGCATAGGAAGCATGAATGATTTGTCCGTCTCCTGCATAAATTGCAACATGGGAAGGCTCTCGTTTGTAGGTTTGATAAAACATTAAATCACCTACTTGTAAATCGCTAGCGTCAACATAGGTTCCTAAAGAGGCTTGTTCTGCTGCACTGCGGGGAAGTGAAACTCCAAATTGTCGAAAAACCTGCTGTGTAAAACCTGAACAATCGGTTTGTACCGCATTTTTATTTCCAAACCCGTAGGGTGTCCCTAAAAACTCTTTTGCTCGTGCTAAAACACGCTCTTTTGCCGACGCGATGTTTTCAATAATCGATTTTTTAGGTTTGCTTTCGGATGTAGTATTGCTAGAGAGGGCAGTGGGATCAGGGCAAATCTGAGAAATATTGGATTGCGTAGACGTTGGTTTGTTAATAACCAAATACGGCAAGGTATCATGGCCAATGGATGGTTTCTCGGGAAGGGTTGGACTAACGACTGAAGGAGAAGTGGGAAGAATAACCACAAAGGGTGTTTGAGGCTTGGTAGGGGTTATTTTGGTTACAATTTTTTTAAATGTACTGGATTCATCTTCACTTGGAACAATTGATCGTGTAACTTCACGTTCATATTCTAAGAATAATGAAGGTTCACGCCTTTGCGAATCGGCATTTAAAAGAGTGCTTAAAAGCACAAGCGGCAGCAGTAAATAGCGTCTATTCATCTGTCCTCCTGTCTGATTATTTTTCATCCAACTCAACTTATTATAAACTAAAAAACTTTATCTTTTATTATAATTGAATAATTTTACAAGCCGTTATGGTACACTATCACAAAAAACAAATAGTTAATGAGGCAGGAATTGAGTGAAAGAAGCAGTTGTTCTTTTAAATATGGGTGGTCCCAATAATCTTCGTGAAGTGGAGATGTTCTTAACCAATATGTTTAATGACCCTGCCATTATTCAGACTAAAAGTAATTTATTACGCCGTTTTATTGCAGGGATAATTACGCTGTCGCGTACCGAAAAATCGCAAGAAATTTATCGCCAAATCGGAGGGAAATCACCGATTGTTGATTTGACAAAGTCTCTTGTCGAAAAACTGGATGAGGCTCTTGACGGAAAAGTTGTAGTAGATTTTGTGATGCGCTATACGCCGCCGATGGCGAAAGAAGTGTGTGAAAGATTAAAAAATCAAGGAATTCAAAAAGTCTACCTGATCCCACTGTATCCTCAGTATTCCAGTACGACAACGGCGTCATCGATCGAGGATTTTGAAGTGACCTCGAGAACCCTAAATTGGTTTCCCCTAATGGTTGAGATAAAACATTTTTTTACAAATGAAACGTACAATACTTGCTTGCTTGAGCGGATAAAAGAGTCTTTGGGGACAAATTCTCCGGAGGAATTTGAACTTATTTTTTCCGCGCACGGATTACCGCAAAAAATAGTGGATGCGGGTGATCCGTATCAGCGTCAGGTGAGTGCACACGTCGAATTGATGAAAGATAAATTTCACAGTGAGGGGATGTATTTCAGAGGGGTTCACTTGGCGTATCAGTCTAAAGTAGGGCCGATGAAATGGCTGGAACCCTCGCTGGAATCCATGCTAAAAAGTGTGGGAAAGAAAAAAGTGATTATTGTTCCCATCGCCTTTACGATCGATAATTCGGAAACCGATTTTGAGCTTTCTATTGAATACGCAGAAATCGCCCATGCGGATGGATTTACCGACTATCGGGTGTGCCGATGTCCCAACGATCACCCACTCTTCGTCCAAACCCTCAAAGAACTTTATGAGAAAATGAGATGATGTTCTTAAATTCTGCCTCGAAGGAGGCTGGCTTTAGTGCCTTAGCGGCTAGCGTAGGAATCGGGATATATTCCGATGACGTTCAAATATAGATGTCTAAAATCGTCATTTTTGATATGGATGGGACGCTGATCAACTCCGCGTTGGATATTACCATCTCTATCAATCATGTCCGTTCTCACTGCTATTCTCTTTCCCCTCTGCACGAGCAGTTCGTTATCGACTCTATCAATGCACATGATCGAAATTTAGCCCGTCTTTTTTACGAAACAGAAAGGTACGAAGAGAATGCACGAGCTCTTTTTGAAGAACATTATCACGATCAGTGCATTCAAAATGTCTACACGTATAATGAAATCATAGAGACACTTTCCCATCTGAGCCTTCACGGATGTGTGATGAGTGTGGCTACCAATGCACCCAGTATATTTGCTATTCGGATGCTGAATCATTTAGGGATAGCGAAGTATTTTAGCTGTATCCTCGGAGCGGATAATGTAGAACATCCAAAACCTCATCCGCAGATGATTGAGGATATTTTAGCGCATCACAATTATCAAGAGAATTCTGACCATGCCTGGATGGTGGGGGACAACAGCAAAGATATGCAAGCAGCCAGAAGTGCCAATATCGGAACTATTTTTGCTGCATGGGGATTTAGTAATAAGGGTGAAGGGGATTTCATCGCACACTCCCCATCGGAAATAAATACCATCATTTTGGAGGAATAACGTATGTTTGAAACCGATCTTTTAATCTCCATCGTACTCATGTCGCTACTGTTTTTACGTCATATCAGTGTCTATAAAGATCGAAACAAAATAAACTACACCCCGGTAGTGGTAGCGATCGGTTTTATTGCCGGACTTCTCCATTTTGTAATGCTTGGTGATGGAGACGGGTGGCTTATGGCATTGCGCGAGTCACTTTTGACGGTGATTGTGGGGAGCATCCTCTCAACGATTATGAGCGTGATGAGTCAAACGCAAAATGCCTCCAACCAACAAGCAGATAATAAGCGGTTACAAAGCATCCAAGAGGATATTACCTCGCTTCAAAATCTTTTCGGTTCTATAAATACCTCTCTTAGCCGTGTCACCCAAATGGAAAACACAACCCATGAACAGCTCAAAAATATTTTTAAAGAAGAGATTGAAGCACTAGGTTCGATTTTAAATAACCAAAAGTTTTTTATCCAAAAGGTTGAATCGGTGTTAGCTCAACAACAATCGGCTCAAGAAAAATTTGAAGAATTTACGTTAAATGAGCTGCCAAGTTTGGACAACGTGGTTCATCGCCATATTGATTTGTTGCGTATTTCGGAGCAAGACCACTTCAATCAGCTTAAAAGTGTCATCAAAAGCACCAATGATGAGAAAAAAGAACACCATGATGATCTTTTACGTATCCACCACAGCCTCGATAAACTTCAAAAATCCCACTCGCTAGAAGGCGTTGTCGGAATATTGGAGCATGAATTTTCCCGCATTATTGCCGAGTTCTCCCGTCATATCCAAACCATTGGCGCTAAAAGTGAGAGTATCGTAACGACCCTGCTCGAAAACGAAACCATACTCAAAGGCTCAAGGGATCAAAGCGAATTGATCATGCAGCAAATGGTCCTCTCTTCCAATCAAATGCGTGAAATATCTCACACTTCAAAAGACCTCAATGAGTCGTTACGACCTTTGGGAGCCCTTTTTGGTTCCGCTGAGTCGTTATTTAAAGAGTTTTTAGTGGCAAAAAGCAAACTTTCAGAGCTGATCATTACCCTCGAATCGTATGACAAACAGGAATATCGCGCCATTCGTGAACATTTAGAGCACGTTGCCAATACGGCTATCGTTCAAATGGAAGCATTTGCGGATAAAATAGAACGATTTGAGGCTCAGCGTCACTCTGTTTCACCCAAAGAGGTTCAAGAATTGAGTCACAAGGTTAAACTGCACCAAAGCTATAGCGGCGAATGAGGGATGTTTCGATAAAATAATAAAAAAATATGGACAAACAATGATTGAATACTATGTGTTAAATGAAGAAACCCAAATAAGTCGTATCGAAGTAGATCTTTCATTGGTAGATGACGCCCCTGATATGGAACGTCCGTGGCTGTTATGGCTTTTTGTAAAAGTTTCTGATCCTCTGGAAAGTGGATTTGTTAGTTTTAGAGACGACCTTATACAGACTTTGAATACGCACATTGATGCACTCTATGCCGGAACCATAGCGAAAGATGGATGGTGCGAACTCTATTTTTATGCGTCATCGTCTAAAAAATTTGAAAATCTCACTTCAGATGCGATGGGACGACACGGTAATTATCCCTACGAGCGCGGCTCTTTCAAAGACACCAAATGGGAGATGTACCAAGAACGCCTCTATCCGGAACCTTTCACCCTTATCACCATACAAAACCGTCATACGATTGAAGCATTACTTGAAGCAGGGGATGACTTGAACAAGGAGAGAGAAGTAGAACATTACTTTTTCTTTCAAACTCCGACGGCATTGGAGCGTTTTAGCGCTTCGATGGAAAACAACGGGTTCGCTTTGAAAGAAAAAATGAGCGATGATGAAAGCGATTATACCTACGGAGTAACGCTGGCAAAAACAGAATCCATTACCTATGAGCAAGTCGAAGAGACTACGTCGATGCTGTATGAATCTGTCTTACAAGAACACGGTCATTATGAGGGGTGGAGCACGGTACTGGCATAATGGCAAGTATCTGGAGAACCCAAGGGGTTATCCCCTACACGATAGCCCTTTTTCTCAATGCGTTCACCGACCTTGGGCATAAAATCATTATACAAAACACCGTTTTTAAAATCTACGACGATCAGACACAGATTATCTACACGGCCATTCTCAATGCCCTTATTCTCCTCCCCTTTATTCTCCTCTTTACTCCATCAGGCTACGTATCGCACCGATTTTCGAAAGTTAAAGTCATGCGTTACGGTGCATTTTCAGCGATAGTCATTACGTTGCTGATTACACTGTGCTATTATCAGGGGTGGTTTTGGACATCGTTTATCCTGACATTCCTATTGGCCGTACAAGCCGCACTCTATTCCCCAGCAAAATACGGATACATCAAAGAGTTAGCCACAGAAAAAAGTCTCAGTTCTCTTAACGCCATCGTCCAGTCGTTTACAACGGTAGCTATTTTATCGGGGATCATCCTCTATACGATATTGTTTGAAAACTCTTTGGTGCTCCCGTATACGAATGAAGCCGATATCTTGCATCAGATTGCCCCTTTGGGATGGCTTTTGGTCGGGGGGAGCGTGATCGAGTTTCTCCTCACATTGCGCTTGATCGATGCGGGGGTATCGGTTCAGAGTACCTTTGACTTTAAAAAATATTTTACCGGTCGCTATTTCGGCAAAAACTGGCGCTTGATCCGACGGAAACGGGAGATTTTCGAAGCAATACTCTTTTTATCCCTCTTTTGGTCGATCTCTCAGGTGATATTGGCGGTTTTCGGCGCGTATGCCAAAAGTACCCTCGGGATACAGAACACGATTATTGTTCAGGGGCTTATGGCGGTGGCGGCACTCGGTATTATCGCAGGTTCGATCATCGCAACACGTTTATCGCGCCATTATCTCCACAAAGGGTTAATTGTTGCAGGGGGATTGATTCTCACGTTGACGCTGAGTATTTTACCCAATACCCATTCCTTGGCGATCATCGGTGGAACCTTTTTTGGTTTCGGTATTGGAGGGGCGATGCTTATCGTGGCGCTTAATTCCCTTATCCAATCCAATACTCCCAGCGTCCATCTCCCCTTTGTCTTGGCTGGTAACAACTGGGTACAAAATATTTTTATGGTTTCCGGTTTGGTGCTAACGACCTTTTTTGCCTATCTCGGACTTGATGCGCTATGGATTTTTTACGCCATGCTTGGGGTCTCTCTCCTGCTTAGCATCGGGGCCCTGATCCGCTACAAAGATTATTTTATCTGGCTTGTATTGGAACGCATCTTCGCATTGCGCTACAACATCATTCCGATGCACACCCACAATGTCCCGCGTGAGGGGGCGGTGCTGTTACTGGGAAACCATATCAGCTGGATTGACTGGATTTTAGTACAAGTAGGTTTGGAGCGGCGGATACGATACCTGATGGAACGCTCGATTTATGAAAAGCCGTTCATCCGCCCCGTGATGAAAATCGGTGAAGCAATACCGATCTCATCCAACGGTGCGAAAGATGCGTTTAAAAATGCCAGAACCCGTTTGAAAAACAATGAAATTGTAGGTCTCTTCCCTGAAGGCTCTATCAGTGCCGACGGCGAGATAGGGAAAATATACCCGGGTTATCAGGTAATTGCTTCACGTGCAGAGGGGGTGATCGTCCCGTTTTACATCGACGGGATCTACGGCAGTCTTTTTTCCCGCTCTTCTACGCGACACGCAGCGTCCAAATCATGGTTTAGACGCAATGTCCGAATACTCTACGGTGAGCCGCTTGCAATGGATAGCGATCCCCAAACGGTGTATAATGCTATTACTACTTTGAAGGAAAATACCAGTGCTCAATAAACCTGAATATACCCTCTTTAAAAACACCCGATATGCCCTCAACGGATTGATCGAAATCACCCAAAACGAAAAATCGTTCCGCCTTCAAATTCTCCTCTTTGTCACCGGAATGGTCCTTGCATGGAGTTTGCCGATCTCCTTTATCCACAGTGCCGTTTTGGCTGTTGCACTTTTTATCCCATTGATCGCCGAGGTAATCAACAGCTCGATCGAGCGGACAGTTGATTTGGTAACGGTCGAACATCATGAACTGGCAAAACGGGCAAAAGATGCCGGGGCTACCCTTGTTTTTCTCTCTTTGGCGATGTTGGCATTCATTTGGGCGCTGACCTTGTATGATGCGTTTTGTCTGTAACATTTTCGTAAGAGACTTTAGCCTATAATTTCCATCATATTTTTATCAGGGGTTTTGCTATGGCAACTGCACTCATTATCGGCGCCGGCGGAGTAGGGCGCGTCGTGGCACACAAATGTGTCATGAACAACACCGTATTTGATCGTATTATTTTGGCAAGCCGTACACTAAAACGCTGCGAAGAGATCCAAAGTGAACTTCCAGCAGGGGCAATCGAAATTGCAACGGTTGATGCAGATAATACCCAAGAGGTTATCGACCTCATCGAGCGCGTAGGTGCAGACATTTTAATCAACGTCGCTCTGCCGTACCAAGACTTGACCATTATGGACGCGTGTATCGCAACCAAAACACCGTATCTCGATACGGCAAACTATGAGCATCCGGATGAGGCTATGTTTGAATACAAAGAGCAATGGGCAAAAGATCAGGCATTTAAAGATGCGGGGATTATGGGATTACTCGGCAGCGGATTTGATCCGGGCGCGACAAACGTTTTTTGTGCCTACGCTCAAAAACACTATTTTGACGAAATCCACACGATCGATATTCTTGATTGTAACGCTGGCGATCACGGCTATGCATTTGCAACCAACTTCAACCCTGAAATCAACCTCCGAGAAGTGAGTGCAAAAGGGCGCTACTGGGAGAATGGTGTATGGATCGAGACAGAACCGATGGAAATCATGCAAGTATGGGATTATCCTGAAGTAGGGCCAAAAGACAGCTATCTTCTGTACCACGAAGAGATGGAATCCCTCGTCAAGCACATCAAAGGGCTTAAACGTATCCGTTTTTTCATGACGTTCGGTCAAAGCTATCTTACGCACATGAAGTGTCTCGAAAATGTTGGAATGTTGGGAATTAAAGAGGTTGAACACAAAGGGATGAAAATTGTTCCGATGGAGTTCTTGAAAACTTTGCTTCCTGATCCTGCATCATTGGGTCCTCGAACGAAAGGGAAAACCAACATCGGTATCGTAGCCGAGGGTCTCAAAGACGGCAAAAAACGTAAAATTTATATTTATCAGATCAAAGATCATGAAGAGTGCTACGCCGAGGTTAAATCTCAAGGTGTTTCGTACACGACAGGTGTCCCTGCCGTTATCGGTGCAAAACTGATGGTCGAGGGTAAATGGAGCGGTAAAGGGGTGTTCAACATCGAACAGCTTGACCCTGATTTCTTTATGGATGAGATGAACACCCAAGGACTTCCTTGGAATGTTATCGAGATGGAATGCTAAAACTCTTCTAACGATAGAGTCTCTCCGTCAATCGTAAAAGGGTGACGGAGTTTCTTTTTTTCACGTTTCCAATACATATTTATTGGCATTCGTATAAATTTCATAGAGATTGTTCGATGTGAGATTGACTTTTGGAGCCAAATATTCGATAATTGTCTGAATTTTTTCGGTTGTCTCTAACTTTTCTGCAACGGTTAATAATCTCCCCAAATAACCTTGTCGGGATAAAAGTGCATTATTAATATCCTTACTGAGCTGAATATCGTTAATAATAGAAGCCATACTGATCTGCAAGTAGGTATCGATTAAAGAGAGACTGCCTGTTAAAAATGCTTCATCTGCCAGTTCAGGTTTACCGCATGCTTTGACTAAATCATGCATCATTTTTGCCCTAAATTTGGCAGCTTCAAAAATAGCCTCTTTAAACATCCGATCATCAGAACCGGCATATAAAAAAAGTCCCAACCATGAACGCAAACGCGATGGGCCTAATAAAACAAGAATTTGTTTGATACTGGTGATTTCTTGTCTAAATTGAAATGCGGCAGAGTTGACATAATGGAGTAGATTAAACGTTAACTCGGGATAAAGAGAAAATTTTTGAGTGATGACATCAATATCGGACGTTGTACGAAACACATTGATCAAATCGATCACATTAATCATAGTTGGTTCTGTTTTTTTGCCGCTTAAAATTGTCGGTTTTTCAAAAAAATATCCTTGGAAAAGTTCAAAACCAGCCTTTTTACACTGTTCAAACATCTCCATATCTTCGACTTTTTCAGCTAATAATTTGACGTTATAGGATTTGAATTTATCAACCAAATCCCCAATACTTAAGCTGTCCGTAGACAATAAATCGATTTTGATGATATCGACATAAGGGAAAAGTAATTTGAAGTATTCAATATTTTCATTTTTGCAAGAAAAATCGTCCAAAGCAAATCGATATCCAAGTTCATGCAGATGCTGAACCCGATTGAGAAGAGCCACCGACATTTTAGTGTATTCCAAAATTTCAAATATAAATTGCTCTTTTGAAAGTGAGAAAATAGTATCGCTCAGAAGAATATGGTCATCTACGTTGATAAAACCTATTTTATTACCAATAATAGAAGATATCCCCATATTATGCACAAGATTGATGATAACTCTGGCTGTCGCTTTTGCATCATCCTGAATAATCGCTGTGTTTTCTCCTTTATTTCGATACAGAAGCTCATACCCGAGACATTTACCCTGAACATCAAAAATAGGCTGTCTACCAAGATAAATATCTCTATTCGCCATTAAAATTCCTTATATAATGGCTTATTGTAGAGAAATCCAGCTTAAGGTGAGTTACGAAATAGGGCACTCGCATAACCTACGACACGGGCAGTATCGCCGCTTGCATCGGCGCTCGTACGATAGTCCAGTAACATAGCTTCCATACCCCTTTTTTTGGCGACACTCAACATCGCTTCAACGCCTATCATCCCGCACGCTTCGCACCCCTGATGCAATTCTTGAACATTTTCAGTGCGTATCGCCTCCAAACAGATCGAATCGAGTTGCTTTGCCTCTTCAAGCGAATAATAATGGCTCAAATCGGTACTGATGACAACGGCCGTATCGGGCAGATTCAGGACATAGTCAATGATCGGTGCAATCTGTGCAGGTTCGGCATACGCATACACTAATTCGATAACCTTAATATCATGCATATAATGTTTGATAAAGGGGATCTGTACTTCAGTGCTGTGTTCATGGTGCGCTTGAGGAAAGCAGGGGAGGGAGAAATGGTGACGCAATGTTTTCACCAACTCATGATCGATAGGCAAATCTCCCAATGGTGTTTGATAGGTATCCATATCGGCAATGCTTACCCCTTCAAATCCGATACGGTGGGATGGACCGATGACGACCACGGTTTTAGGAGGGTTATGGGAGAGGACACGAAATGCAATATTGGCCGTAAAGCCTGAATAGACCCATCCCGCATGCGGGACGATGACGGCACGCCCGGATAAAGTGTTAAAACGATTCCATGTATCAGGATGAGATTCTAAAATTGTATTGAAATGATCGATCATTTGGATAATCTCTTTCGAAGAAGCAGGGTAAAAGCTCCCTGCAACGCTCATGGTTCGTGTCATCATTTAATCCTCCTTTATTTTTTCGACCTGATAGGTATAGACTTCAGGATGATAGATCAATGGATCACTTCCAATACCTGCTTTCATCCCCAAATGGGCAAAAAAGGTATCAAAATCACTCAACTCTTCCCATACTTGAGGCAAAAATGTTGCTTGATAATTTCCAAGTCTAAGAATTACTCCATCTTCTCCGGCACGGATCAGCGATTTCAGCTGAGCTTTATCAGCATACGAGACTAATTTTGGTTCGCTCAATAGTGATATTTCAATTTTAATTGCAGTGAACTCTGCGGGGGTAAGAGGCGTAAAGCGGGGATCATGAAATGCTGCTGATTGGGCATTGGAGATCAGATCATCCAGAAGTTGGCGATGTGCGATCAGGGAACCAATACATCCTCGCAGTTGTCCGTGTAGGGTCAATGTTACAAAAGTCGCTTGTTTTATCCCCATTTCTGGGAATTGCTGTAAAAGGC
>JAUYSQ010000292.1 GCA_030696285.1 Sulfuricurvum sp.
TTGGTGGAGCCGAATCCTGTGTTAATGTTACAGGCAATGACCTCAATCCCTTGATCGATAATGAGCTTCATCGCCAATGTCGAATCGAGTCCGCCGCTGAAGAGTGCTATTGCTTTCATTAATTTAAAATTCCTTTTTACGCTTATAGTATTCATTATGCCACCACAACATACAAGAAGCCCGATTGCGCGCAGCAGTGCGCTGGCATATCGGAAGCGTCTTGTTGTGGGGGCGATTTTCTTTTGATACTTTTCTTATTAAAAAGAAAAGTATAGAAAACTTTACCCCAACGGCACCAATTCACCCCGTTTTAATCGCGCAATTTTATCGCGAATTTGACGTATGGTGTACGACTTTTCATCGAATGATACCGAACTTTGGCTGGCAACTTTTTTGAGCTCACGATTATAATAATTCGTCAAGAAGGTAATAAGCTCGGCTCGGATACTCTCATCCCCTTCAAAAATCCGAATCCGATCGTCCATTAAAAGGGCACTTAAGCGGGGATCATCTTCACCATTCATCGCTGCAGAAAGTTCACTGCCATGGTATTGCAACAAAGAAGGATCAATAAAATCGAGCAACGAATCGGTGATTTGCGGACGCTCGAGAATGGTTTTAACGAGGCTTAATTCCCAAATATCATGATGGGAAAAAACGAGAGGAGTAGCTGTCTTGGAAACTGGGCTGGAGAGTCTCACAAGAGAAGTCGATAACCCGAGTCGTGACGCAACAAACGCTCGATACTCCTCTTGCATCAGCGGGGAAAGTGTTTTGAGATACCCGATAACCTCATGCAAAGCAGCCTCTTTGGCTCTCGGATCATTCAGATTGTAGGTGCTGATCGTCTCGGTGATGACAAACTCGATAAACGGTATCGGATGGTGGAACAGGGCATTGATCTCTTCTATCCGACCGTCCCGAACCATGTCTGCAGGGTCCATCCCCCCCTCAAAGAGAACGACTCCCCCATCAAATCCGCCGCCGCTTAAGAGCTTTGAGGCTTTGAGTGCCGCTGCGCGTCCTGCCTTGTCCCCATCATACGCAACAATAACACGAGGCTCGCCTTTGCGCAATGCGGGCAGATGCTCTGCTGTGAGTGCCGTTCCCAATGTCGCAACGGCATGAGTAAAGCCGGCTTGATGCAGCATGATCACATCTAAATAGCCCTCAGTGACGATGATTTCACGCCCTTTGTAAATGCTATCACGGGCGAGATGATAGGCGTAAAGAAGACGCGATTTATTGAAAAGAGCACTTTGGGATGAGTTAACGTATTTGGCTTGGTGCCCCGTAATCGTGCGACCGCCGAAACCGACGATGGCTCCGCTGGAAGAGTGGATGGGGAACGTGATACGCTCGATAAAACGGGCAAATAACTTCCCCTCTTCCCCTCGTCCTATCGCCCCTTGCTCAATCGACTCCTGAGGGTTAAAACGGTGTTGTTCCAAAAAACGGAGAGTTTGGTGAGATGTGGGGGCATAACCGATACCGAATTTTTCGATACTCGAAGCAAATATTCCACGCTCGTGAAGATACGATGAGGCGGCAGGATTATCACCTAAGAGTTTTTGATACCACTCGCTCAGGGTTTCAAGGAGATTTGAGCGCTCTTTACGCTCGTTATTGTCCGTATAATGGAGGGTAAAATTGACCGACGATGCCAGTTTTTCAATCGCTTCGGGGTAGTTGAGTTTTTCATATTCCATCGTAAACTTGATCGCATCCCCATCGACGCCACACCCAAAACAGTGGTAGCGCTGACGTTGTTCATTGACCATAAAACTCGCCGATTTTTCATCGTGAAAGGGGCATGGAGCCTTAAAATTGGCACCTGACCGCTTGAGCTCGACGTAGGAGCCCACCACATCAACAATGTCAAGACGAGCTTTGAGAGCTTCGATAGAGTCGGCAGTTATCATAAGAGTATTTTAACCAAATATAGCTTGGCTATTAATGTGTCTTAAACTGCCCCAACTGCCGATACAGACTGTCCGCAGAACTCGCGACGGGCTGCACGATATCAGAGAGATCCTGCATTGACGCTTCATTCAAATTAGTGATGAGACTTAGCGATTCTACTTGGTTCAACATGGAATCAATATGCTGTGCAATAATTTTTGAATTTTGAACACTTTGCGTGGTAAGCTGAGCTGTTTTTTCCATTGCTTCAACGGTTTCATTGATATTACGATCCACTTTGCATGAGATCGCGGTTACATTGTTCATCGCTTCGGTATTATGTCCCATCTGATCCGTCGCTTCGGTGATACTTTGAACAATGACATTAATCGTAGCATTGATTTCAACGAGGCTTTTTTGGGTACGTTCCGCAAGCTTACGTACCTCATCCGCAACCACGGCAAACCCTCGGCCATGCTCCCCTGCACGTGCTGCCTCGATGGCAGCATTAAGAGCAAGCAAGTTGGTTTGATCGGCAATATCCCCAATCACCAAGAGAATATTTTTAACTTGTGAGGCTTCAGAATTGAGCAGTTGAAGCTTATGACTCAAATCTTCTTCGAGTTCAGCACTTCGGTTGATGGTGTGTAAAAGATTTTCCAGTTCTTGATGACCATGTTGGAGCTGATCGAATGCTTTGTCCATATTAAATTGCGTATCGGCAAAATCACTGACACCCTGTTCTACAATCACTTGAATAGAGCGCCCATTTTCCGTCATCGTGGCAACAATGGCATTCTCCTTATGTACGCGCTCTTTAATCTTAGTCGATATGGTTTCCAGTGCATTCGTAGCAGAAAGATTGGCGCTGGCTATCTCTTTGGAATTATCGGTCGATCGTTCGATTTCACTGACGAATCTGCTTAAACTTCGAGCCATAGTCCCCGTCTCATCCCGGGTATGGGTGCAAAAGCTCTTAGTTAGATCAAACAAATCGGTACTAAGCTGTTGTGTCAGGCTGCGTACGGGCGTGGTTACCTGCGAAATGAGCAACGATATATTAATGGCTGAAATACTGATTCCGATCACCGCAATAATAAGGTTTTTGAAAATAAGCTCCGAGAGGCTAATACTTGGATTGACATAGAGTAAAACAACATTGAGAAGAACCAACAGGGCGCTGCTCCCGATAATTGTTGTAAATAACGATAGGACCATTTTTTTCCCAAACGAGATGAAGGGATAGCGCTCGCTTAAGGGGACAAAGATAACCCACTCTTCAAGGCGCTGAACAAACGTGATAAATACTGGAATGATAAACAAAAGCAGTAATGGAAGGACGGAAAGTTCCGCCAATACAAAACGTTCTATACTCATAAATGGCTTGCCCCACAACACCACCGCCGGGCCCAAGAGGTTATAAATCGCTTGTCCTGCCAAAAAGTAATACGGAATTTTGGAGATTAGCAATGCAGCCTCTTCGTGTGCCTGTTTCTTCTCAAGTAATGATGCGAGCAATGAGAGTTTATGGGAAAATACAAGCAGCATTGCAGTGGTGGCAATGGCCATATAAACGAGCATCGGGAGAGAAAAAACGATTTGAAAAAGTTCATCAAACGTAAACAGCGAAGAGTACGACAGGAGACACAACCATCCTATCGGAGGGATCATCATCCCGGTAAAAACGAGCCACAGTAATATCTTTTTAGGATCCATAAAATGCTCTCACTCATTATGTATTTATGTACAATCATATCCAATAATAAACTAAAAAACAGCTTTTGCCTATTAATTATGGTATCATTCCCATTCGAAAATTTTAAATAGAAAGTGGGTGATGTGAATGCCTGGAATTATCTTACGCCAAGATGATAACTTTGACGCTGCTTACCGACGCTTCAAGAAACAAACAGATCGTAATCTTGTTGTTACTGAAGCTCGTGCGCGCCGTAACCATATAACGGAAACGGAAAAACGCAAACAGTTCAAAATCAGTGCTCGCAAGAAGATGTTAAAACGTCTCTATATGATGCGACGTTACGAATCTCGCCTGTAATCAAAGGTGCTTCGGCACTTTTGTTACCCCTTCAATTTTTCTCTCAATTTCCTCTTTCGTAACAAACCCTTTACAAACCCTGTGATACACTTACAACCATAAATTCACGCAAGGCTATAACTATGCTCTTTAGTGCACCCCTTAAAAATAATTCTAAAAAAATCATGCTATTAGGCTCCGGTGAACTCGGTCGCGAAGTTGCCATCGAAGCACAACGTCTTGGGATCGAAGTGATCGCGGTCGATCGTTATGCCCACGCACCTGCCCACCTCGTTGCCAACCGTTCTCATGTGGTCAATATGCAAGATCGCCAAGCGGTGCTGGAGATTATCCGTCTCGAAAAACCCGATTTTATTTTACCGGAGATCGAAGCGATCAGTATTGATGCACTGTTTGATGCAGAGCGTGAGGGATTTTGCGTTATCCCGAATGCCGAAGCGGTCAGTAAAACTATGAACCGTAAAAACATCCGCCGCTTTGCTTCCGAAGAGTTAGGACTTAAAACAAGCCGTTATCATTTTGTGAGCACCTATGAAGATATGTGTACGGCGGCGGAAGATGTCGGGTTCCCATGTGTTATCAAACCCGTTATGAGCAGTTCTGGGCATGGGCAAAGTATCGCACGAAGCCCTTTTGATTTGGAACAATCATGGGAGATTGCCAAAGAAGCACGCGGCGATGCCAGTGAGCTGATCGTCGAGGAATTTATCCGTTTTGACTATGAAATCACTTTACTCACAGCACGCAACGGGACAGAAACCGTGTTTTGTGAGCCGATCGGTCATATCCAAAAAGATGGGGATTATATTTTCAGCTGGCAGCCGATGGAGATGTCGAAAAAAGCATTGAAACGTTCAAAGGCAATCGCTCAAAAAATCACTGACGGCTTAGGCGGTCGCGGATTGTTCGGAGTGGAACTGTTTATCGCCGGCGATGAGGTCTATTTCAGCGAAGTAAGCCCTCGTCCGCACGATACAGGGATGGTGACATTGATTACCCAAAGCCAAAGCGAGTTTGCCCTCCACGTTCGTGCGGTACTCGGGTTACCTCTTGGATTTACTTTTTATGGTGACGGAGCGAGCGCAGCGTTTAAATCGACCGTAGAATCCACGGAGCCTCTTATCGATGTAGACGACTCCCTGTTTGATGAAAAAAGTTTTGTCCGTGTGTTTGGCAAACCTGAGTCACATATCGGACGACGGATGGCAGTGGTATTGGTCTTTGATAAAGTCAAAAAAGCGCTTAAAAAAGCGGAAAAATTGATTGGAAAGATTAAAGATGCGTAACGTCATTCCCGCGAAGGCGGGAATCCAGCTAGCAAATTTAAGATGGATCCCCGTGTCAAGCACGAGGATGACGGGATGTGCATGAAAATCGTTCTTTTGGATACCCTAACCTACGGTGATACCTCGTTAGCTGCATTTGATGCATTAGGCGAAGTTAGCACCTACTCTATCACCTCTGCCGAAGAGACAGCAAAGCGGGTGAATAACGCGGATGTGATTGTCACGAATAAAGTAGTGATTACCGATGCGATGATGGAGGCTGCCCCGAATCTCAAACTCATTTGCGTCGCGGCGACGGGGATGAATAACATCGACCATGAAGCAGCACAGCGTCGTGGAATCACGGTTAAAAACGTGGCAGGATACTCAACCGATGCCGTCGTTCAACATACATTCAGTATGCTCTTTTATCTATTGGGACATTCGCGCTATTACGATGAGTACGTCAAAAGCGGTCAATGGCAGAAAGAAGCGGTATTTACCCATATCGGCCCTTCGTTTAGCGAATTGCGAGGGAAAACGTGGGGAATTATCGGTTTAGGCGAAATCGGGCGGAGTGTGGCGACTATTGCCCGTGCATTTGGTGCAAATGTCATTTATTATTCTACTTCTGGGAAAAATGAAAACAGCGAGTTTGAAAAAACAACCCTCAGCCGTTTGATCGAAAACAGCGACATTATCTCCATTCATGCTCCGCTCAATCCATCAACGGAAAATCTTATCTCCCACTCTGAACTGTTGCAGATGAAAGACGGTGCAGTACTCCTCAATCTCGGTCGTGGGGGAATCGTCGATGAGGATGCTCTCTCTGTTATCATTGATGTGAAGCCTATCTATGTCGGTTTGGATGTGTTAGTGCGTGAGCCGATGAAAACACCGCATCCACTTTTATCTGTCAAACACTCCGAACGGCTTTATATTACTCCCCATATCGCGTGGACATCCATTGAAGCACGCCAACGGCTTATTGCGGCAACGGTTGACAATATTAAAACATTCGTAACAGCGTAGGCAACACTAACGCTATCCCCAAAAACAGCACGGACGTAACAAACACCTGCACCGTCACGGCGCGGGGAGAGCAGTTATAAAGCGAGGCAAGATTGACATTTGCCACCGCCAACGGAACAATCAACTCCAAAAACAAAAGCCCCTTTACCGCAGGCTCCATCTCCACCAGCCCTAACACACCAAACGCGATTGCGGGTATCAGAATGAATTTTGTCCCATTCACCCATGCCGTAAGACGTAGATTAATCTGTGTCAGTTTTATCCCGTAGAGATAAATCCCAAACAATACTAACTGCATCGTCATCGACGCATACGCCCCCATCATCAGTGTTTTATCCACCGCAGGGCTGGGAACATAACCGATCACATTGAGAGCGATCGCGACCATCGCCGCCCACAGCACAGGAAGCTTGAGGATATTAAAGAGAGAATCACGGACGCTGAACTCTCCGCGTGAATAATAAAATACCCCGATCGTATAGACGACGAAAACATTGACGAGATTGATGAGCGTAGTGTAAGGGATACTCTCTTCTCCAAACAGCGCAATCCCCAACGGAATCCCTAGATTTCCCGTATTCCCGATAAGTGCCGCAACGGTGGCAATGGAGCGCTCTTTTGGTTCGGTGAAAAGTATTTTGGCGAGCGGAATCATCAAAAGTAGTGAAAGGAGTGTTATTCCCAAATACAACGACGGAGCAAAAAGGAGTTCAGTATCAATAGGACGCTTCAGCAATCCCCAAAAAGTGAGAAAAATCTGTAAAAAATAGACACTAAGGAGGGTAATCGTACGGTCATCAATTTTCTCTTTAAACGCCCATTTGGCACCGAAGCCGACAGCGATGAAGAGGTAGATTCCCAATAGGGATAAAAGTGTTTCAGCATTCATATTAATTCTTTTGCATACAGAATATTAGATGTGATTATAATGGTTTACCTGTTGATAGGTCAACCAATTTTAGTTCGATTGAGAACCTTCGTTAATTATCTACACATGGCTAAACGTATTCTAAGTCTACTAGCAATATCATTTCACATCAGCTAACTATAGTTAGCTAGATTTAACATAGGTTGGGAATATGAAAAAAATAGCATTGGCAACATTACTCGCAAGTGGATTGATGGCGGCAGATAGCGGTCTTTATATGGGATTGGATTATGGTAAAGCTACCAATACACATGAGTTTACTATTGGTTCTTCATCTGCAAAATATGATAATGATTACAGTGATTTAAAATTTAAAATCGGTGGTGGAACAGACGGAGAACTAAAATTCCAAGGGTATCTTTCTAAAATTAATTATGACATTGGGGTTTACGACAACCAAAACAATGCTTTATACGAAATCGGATTCGACATGATTAAAGAATTTGAAGTGACTCCATCGTTTTATCCATTTGTTAAAGGTAGTTTTGGGGTTGGTAGAATGGATACTGATTTTACAGCGGATGGCTATGTTAGTGAATTGACTTTTAATATTGGAGCAGGCTTATCATATAAAGCAATAGATCATATTTATATTCTTGCTGGTGTTGATTATATTTGGAGACGCTGGTCTGATCTAACCAACGGATCTATAACGCTAGAAACAAGCGATACAGCTTTAAAACCATATATTGGTATGAACTACAAGTTCTAAGTTTCTTTTCTTGATTCTCCTTTCGTCATACCCAAAGGGCGGGAGCACCTCCATGAGGTTCCCGACTCAATCGGGGAACTGGCTCTATTAAATTTCCTTAAACTTTAAGCTTTCCCCTTCTATCTTCCTCTTGAGCAACTCCTAAAACCCATTTCGCTACAATCCCCATATCACAAGGAGTCATTAATGGCTAAAGTATTAATTATCGGTGGCGGCGGTGCGGGATTGGTGAGTGCATTGTCGGCGCACGAAGCGGGTGCAGAGGTAATCGTCGTTTCTAAAACCCTTCCCACGCGATCCCAAACTTCCATGGCGCAAGGGGGGATGAATGCTGTATTGGCGGGTGATGATAGTATCGAAAGTCACATTGCGGATACCCTTCGCTCATCCGCAGGATTGGGAGATAAAAAACAAATTGCGTTTATGTGTGAAAATGCCCCCGATGCGGTGCGTTGGTGCAATAGCATGGGGACAGCGTTTAGCCGTGATGAATCGGGTGAGATTGCTCGCAGACGTTTGGGCGGGGCGAGTGCTCCTCGTGCTTGTTATGCGCAAGATTATACGGGGCTCAAACTTCTGCACACTCTCTACGATCAATGTCTCAAAGCAGGGATAACGTTTATAAATGAGCGATTTTTACTCAACCTCATTGTCGATGAAGAGACTAACCATGCGTTGGGAGCAACGTTTTTAAACATAGCCACTGGAGAGGTTGAAGAGATTCGTGCCGATACGGTGATACTTGCAACGGGTGGATACGGCGGAATTTATGGCAAGCATTCGACAAACTCGGTGCAAGCAACGGGGGATGGTCTTGCATCCGCGATACGCGCAGGGGCAAAACTTGCAGATTTGGAGTTTATCCAGTTTCATCCGACGGCGTTAAAAAATTCCTCCATCCTCATTTCAGAAAGCGCACGAGGAGCCGGTGGGCATCTGTTAAACGCCGATAAAGAGCGTTTTACCGATGAACTTGCCCCTCGTGACGTAGTTGCTCGCGCGATTCATGAAGAGATGGCTAGCGGTGGCACCGTGTATCTCGATATTCGCCATTTGGGAGAAGAGTTTATCAATCATGAGCTCCCGCAAGAACGAAAATTAGCTCAGATTTATGAAGGAATTGATCCCGTACATGATCTGATCCCCATCAAACCAGCCGCCCATTACAGCATGGGGGGGATTGAGGTTAATTCGGAATGTATGAGCAGTGTTAGTGGGCTGTTTGCCGTGGGAGAGTGTGCCAATCATAAAACACACGGGGCAAACCGGCTTGGGGGGAATTCACTGTTAGAGCTTGTCGTATTTGGTCGTCATTGCGGAAAAAATGCGGCGGAGTTTGGGATGAAACATCCTGCTCCTGCACTTGAAAACGCTCAGTTAGCGAAAGATACCAATTTTATTCGCGGCGTGATGTATTTTACCAACCAAATCGATTTCTATCAAAAACAGGAGATGTTAGCCAATATCTTCTATAACAATGTCGGTTTGATCCGTGAAGACATGGGACTTAAAGCAGTGCTTGGGGCAATTCGTCAGATGCAAAAAGAGCTGCCGTTTATGGGTCCGAAGGACAAATCTAAGATTTGCAATACGAATTTAGTGGAATTTATCGAGTTTGGAAATAAAGTCGAGTTGGCAGAGATTATCGTCGTCTGTGCTATCAGTCGCAGTGAGAGTCGAGGGGCACATTATCGAGGTGATATTCCTGTACGAAACGATGTTATGTTTGGAGCTCATACGATTACATGGAGAGAAGGGGGAGTGTTATGCGCCGATTTTATGGAATAAATACCATTATTGAAAATGAAGATAATGATGATTTTTACGACGATGATGAAGACGATGAGAAAGAGTGGTGTGACTAATGACTATTTTAATACAACGAAGCAATCAAGAAGAACCACAAAACTATACCGTCGAGTTGGAAGGGGTAACATTACTCACACTCCTCAATCACATCAAAACAAAAATTGATTCGACGCTAACCTACTCGCATGGATGCCGAAGCGGCGTGTGCGGCAGCTGTGCCGTTCGCGTCAATGGGCGTGAGCAACTGATGTGTGAATACAAACCTAACGATGGTGATCGCATTGAGCCCATTCGTAACGCAAATGTTATTCGTGATTTAATCGTTGACAGCTCTCCTATTGCCCGTTTTAATACCCTAGCTAGCGCATGGAGCGAGGGGTCACGTGAGAGCAATGTAAGCGAGGAGGAAATGAGCAGTATTCAGACGCAAAGCGATTGTATCTTGTGTGCGTCTTGTTACAGCGCATGTCCCGTATATGCCGTCAATCCTGATTTTATCGGTCCGTTTGCTCTTACTCGGGTTTGGCGATACGTGAGTGACGTTCGCGAAACCTCTAGTGATGCAAAAATGGCAGCCGTTCAAACGAACGGGATTTGGGATTGTACGCTGTGTGGCGAGTGTGTACCCGTGTGTCCTCAAAACATTGCTCCTGCACAAGATATTCGGATGTTACGGTCGAAGAGCGGGATGATGGGATACACTGATCCTAATATGACAGGAATGTTTGGCGGCGGTTTGGATTTCGGCTCACCGATGTTTTAATTCTGTCATACCGTACTTG
>JAUYSQ010000293.1 GCA_030696285.1 Sulfuricurvum sp.
TGAGAACAGTGATAAGCTGTGGCAGTTCGTCCCATGATGTTTTCCGTAAAAAATTCCCTATCGTGGTAACACGGGGATCATTTTTGAGTGTGAAATCTTTATTCCACTCTTCACGACAGGGAATGCACGTTTCGAGTAATATCTCAAGCCGTTCATCTGCATCGATGTGCATCGTCCTAAATTTCCAGACGTTAAACCTTTTGCCTTGATATCCGATTCGCTCATGTTGAAAAAGAGGATGTCCCTTGGTTACGATAAAAACGATACTGTATAGCAAAAGCAATAGAGGTGAAAACACGATCACCAGCATCATCGCCATAATGTAATCGAAAAAACTTTTGAGGTACTGATCAACAACACTCAGCAGATTATTTTTGACATAAAACGCCATCCCCTTATGATGAATCGAACTGATAAGCTCTCCGTTGATCATAGGGGTTTTCGAAATTTTTGGTAATAAGATAACTCGGTGAACATTTTTTTGAATATGATCGATCATATCACTTACTTCGTGGATATCAGGAGCATCAACATCGATGATAGCTGCATGGTATCGTCCGGATTGAATGAGCATTTCAATCTTTTTGTGAATGAGAATAATTGGTTCCTCATCCACGTTTAATGTTACCGCAATATCATAGCCGAATGGATTGTCGGGTGCAAACCATTGCTGAACGTTCGTTTCTCCTTTGGAATCACAAACGACGAATACCGGTTTGCGCATCCACCCATAGCGCAACACTCTTTTTTTGATGAGGTACATCCACAGTGGATTGAAACCGTTGAGTAAAAAATGGACGATTACAATGGTTCTGGATGTATGATCTCCCAGTTTCGCCATGGTGATGACGAAAAAGATAGCCGCCAACGCAATGAAATTCGATTTTAGAAGAAGCATCATCTCATTGGTTGTCACCATTCTGCGCGTTAACAACCGATGCGTATAGTACGTGAGCAGATAAATCGTTATCAGCCATGCATAATTAATAAAATGGTGGGATTCATAATCAACAATCAAATTTTTTGATACAAAAAACGCTAGGAATAGATTAAGAAAAATAAAGAGAGTAAAAAATGCGATTCGAAAAAGAAAATAATTCAAAAAATTCCTAAGTATTTGAGATATCTAATGATATCAAATACTTAGTAAAAACTTGATTTAAAAGCGATGTATTTTGTTAGAGATAATACAATCGACTTGGGTATTTTTAGAGGTGCTTTTTGAAATAAATACTTCAACTCATTGACAGCTTGTCGGATACCGGTTGATTCGGCGTTACTGTAGTGCGCCACAGCATTCAAAATCCAGTGATTGTCAGCAAAAAATTTCCCGATTTGCCGATAGCGCTGCCACACTTGCAAAAGTGTAAAATTATGAGAGTGGTAGACTTTTGCTTCGTGAGCATACGCTATTTTTTTACCATTTAAAATCGCTCGGGCAGCGAATTCCATATCTTCATTTGTATTTAAATCCAGCGTAAACCCACCGACTGATCTAAAATAGTCCCCGCGATACATGGCACAACTATCCGAAGAAAAAAAAGTTTTGATCCCCATTGCTGGCAAATCTTTTTTCGATTTGACGATTGAATGTTCAGGATAGTTTGTTGTGCGGGCAAATATCTCTATTGCATCAGCATTAGAGTAGGGTATCTGACGAGCATAG
>JAUYSQ010000011.1 GCA_030696285.1 Sulfuricurvum sp.
CCATCCGGGATGTACGGAGAAAGACATGCACGATCTGAAGCGTTTTACCACCGATGAACTCAAGATGAATCCCGAACAGGCACAGGTCTTTACCCCGACCCCTGGAACCTATTCGGCGGTGATGTACTACACCGAGATGGACCCAAAAACCCGTGAAAAAATCTTCGTCGAAAAAGATACCGCGCGTAAAGAGAAACAAAAACAGATTGTCGTACAAAAAGAGAGCTTTAAAAGCGGGTTTGCGAGTTAGTTAAGCGATTTTGGCTTGCCGGTATAATACCCTTGTGAATAATCAATATTACTCTATTACGGACATTGTAGCATCAAACGGCTAACTATAAAAAGTGCGGTTTACCCGTATAGTATCCTTGCGAATACGTAATCCCAAGCTCAGTAATAATGGTGAGTATCTCCTCGGTTGCGACGAACTCAGCAATGGTTTCGATACCGATACGATGAGCGAAATCAACGATGGATTCAACGACAATTCTGTGGCGTGAATTTTGATCGATCGTACGGATAAGGGAACCGTCGATTTTTAAAAAATCAACATTGAGTTTGAGAATATTTTCAAAGTTTGAATAGCCACTCCCAAAATCATCGATTGCGATGGCAGCTCCAAGTTCTTTCATACGGGTGATAAATGAGGCGACTTCTTCGAAGTTTTCGATTCCTTCAGATTCTAAAATTTCGAAAACAACGCGGCTTGCTGTCCCTGTTTGTTTTAAAATTCGCTCAATATTGGCGAGGGTATAAGGATCGAGAATATCGGTGCTGGAGAGGTTGATAGAAAAATGTTCAGTGCGTTGAGCGAATGTATGACACGCTTGATAGATTACCTCTTGTGTGATATTTGAGTAGAGTTTAGTTTTTTGGGCAATCGGTAAAAAATCGTTGGGAGGGATGAGTGTTCCATCATCACGTTGGATTCGGACCAATGTCTCATATTTTTCGATCACCCCTGTTTTGCAATTGACAATCGGTTGGTATTGGCAAACAATACGGTGTTCGATGAGGGCTTGGCGTATTTGTGCGGACATCGCAATATTCATTTTATACTGCTCTTCAATCCCTTCACTCGGATCATACAGAGAGTAGGGTTTTTTAAGAGCGCGGGCTTTATTGAGGGCAACATCAGCATGAATGAGAGGTTTATCACTCATAATAGCTACCCCTATGGTGGCCCGAAGATGAAAGGTTTCATCTCCGATAATAAAATTTCTCTCTCCGAAGGTAGCGAGTAAGCTCTCAATATTCCTTTGAATTTTTTCTCGTGAAAAATCACGCGGGAGAATTGTGGCAAATTCATCCCCGCCGATACGGTAAGGTTGTACTTTCATCTCGCTGAGCCAATATGCTATTTGGTTGAGGAGATCATCGCCTGCATCGATTCCAAAAAAATCATTAATCTCTTTGAAATCATCAATATTGAAAATAGTGATCGTATTGTCGGGGAAGAGAAGCAGATCCTCTTGAAGTTTTAGACGGTTCGGAAGGGCGGTTAATGTATCGTGATAAAGATTTTGGGTGAGCTCGCGTGTTT
The DNA here is from genome assembly GCA_030696285.1 of Sulfuricurvum sp. Taxonomy (GTDB): domain Bacteria; phylum Campylobacterota; class Campylobacteria; order Campylobacterales; family Sulfurimonadaceae; genus Sulfuricurvum. Next base: position 1,544 of record JAUYSQ010000011.1, read on the forward strand.
TTTCTTTTACTTTTTGTTCTAAATCTTGGTTAATACTTTCAATCGTGTGTGAATAATTTTTAACGCTTTGCTGCATGGCGTCAAAAGCATTGATAATGTCTAAAAACTCGCTCTGAGAGTAGGGGGTATCAAAGGATAAACTCTCTCCCGGCTTAAAATTGTGTAGTTTATTGGCAATATGTTTGATGGGAAAGAGGAGATGGTTGATCCATGATGTCAGTAATAGTAACGAGATCATGGAGATTAGACTGATTAATCCCAAAAGAAAATAGAAATACATCATTGTTTCGTCTACTGTTTTTCCTGAGTAGGTGAGGGAGAGGGTTCCGATGGGAATGATTGTGTTGGGTTTAAAAAGAGTTTTAGATACTGAAATGGTATGAGATTGAGGTGTGGTATCCGGTTGATAGGAGTAGAGAATAGTTCCATATTCGTTGATTAAAGTGATATGGGTTACCTCTTTTAGCTTTGCAATGGAGGCAAGTTTTTCATCAATAGTGGGTGTAAGTCCTAAAAAAAGGGAGATGGCGACTGACTTATCAACTGTATCGAGCAGCAAGCGTGCCTTTTGCTCTTCTGCGCTCAAGGTGGTATGCCGAACAATAAAATACGTTGAGAGAAGTAAAACTAAAAGAATAATGGAACCGGCAGTGATAAGCGTAATAAAAATTTTCGTCGACAGCTTGGCATTTTTAAAATTGTTCATTCAACCCACCGTACCATTTGATAAAGGCTATCATTAAAATGATAGTCTCCTAATGTTAACGTATTTTTATTCAAATAAATGATAGTGGAACGTTCAATGGCAATCGACCCTAGCGCACCAAGGGGTAAATCGGCAATATTGTAGACAAATGTGGGAATTTTTTTCTCTTTACTGTGAGCAATTGCTTTTAGGATTGAGGCTTGACTCGCTTCGAGCAGATACAAGAAGGAGAGGTCGCGTCGCGCAGAGAGTTCATTAATATGGATTGCTACGGCGGTAAATTTTATGGAGCCTACTTGACCTTTATGATACGCATTGATTTTATCCGTGACACTTAGTGCAAATGCCTTCCGATCATCATCATAGATAACTCCCAGCGTGACTTTCGACGAGTTGCTACGGTTTTTAATATCACTGTCAAGTGCCATAATTTTAGGAAGCATCCGAGTTTGGACATCGAGTAAGAGAGTGTTCTCGGCGAATAAAACAGTACTGATGTAAAAATAGAGGATAAGAAAACGGCACATTCTAAAACTTCCACCCCGCGCGTATCCAGCAGGTGCGATCGGACACTGGGTAATCATCACTGTATGTCAAGGGAGTGGCAGGATAGCGAACGACGGTATTGGCAATATTTTTTATGATTCCTTGGGCATACCATCCTTTATGGGTGTTCATATTCCATCCCAGCGTAATATCGAGGGTATTATAGGCTTCTAGTGTCTCACGAGTATCACGATCGTGACGTTTTTTAGCTCCCACGTAATTCCAAATGCCCCCCATGCTCCAGTCATCATTGAGATCATACGCATACGCTGCCTTGATCAAATGCGATGCCGCATACGGGAGAGGAGACTCATTACCCATGTTATCCCTCACTGTTCCGTGAATGTAACTATAGGAAAGGGAAAGAGTGTCTTTGGGAGTGAGTTTTCCCCGTAATTCGGCTTCCCCCCCTACAATAGTATTTTCTCCGTAATTTTGAAACGTATTGTTTGCATCACGGACAATCTGATTGGAATTTTCAAGATAAAAAAGATTGATCCCCATTGTTGCTTGAGGAGTGAATTTATACAGATACTGTGCTTCGTAGGAGGTAACATGTTCAGGTTCCAACTCCGGATTTCCGATTCGTTCCGGATTGTTGCCGACATACATCTCCTGCCAAGAAGGGAGGCGGATGCTGTTGCCGATCATTGCTTTAAAAATATGGCTATAGGAGGGTTGATAGACGAGAGAACCTCGCCCGTACCAATACAAAGGCGATCGGTCACTTTTAATCCCTCCCCATGTGATTGCCAGTGCCCATCGATCGTTGATGTCGATTGTATCGCTGAGATAAAACTCGTGAACATGACGCTTGGCGGCATCGGCATTGAAAAAAGGAGCCGTATCGGTATAATCGACGAGACCGATACCATCCGATCTGTCGGTTGAAACAGATGACAGATCGATAGCACTCTCGTATTTGAGCGTATAGCCACCCGTCAGAGTATGGTTTTTAAATCCTTTATATTCAGCCGTGATTCCTCCATGCAGAAGACGATTTTGAAGCATTAGCATTGCCCAATATCCCTCGGGATACAACGTGCTTGGAGGCAATGTCAGAGAGTTGCTTGCCCATTCATCTTCCATGATTCCTGCTTTGAACTTAAGGGTTAAATCGTCGGTTATACTTTGGCGATACTCTCCTTGGAGATACCATGAGTCGTTCTGTCGTGTCCCATCTTCATTGGGGAGAACGTTAAAGTTTCCGAAGGCGCTTCCGCTGTGGTATTCGTTGACGCGTCCCTGAATGGTCAATTGCTGCGTTCTAAGACTCATACCTAAACCTAGATGATCGCTGCTGAGGTTGGCAAAACCGCTTGGTGAAGGACCGTATTTAGAACTTCCTTGGACGCTGATGGGTGTATGGAGATCATTGGTTTGATAAAAAACGTCGGTAGCGAGTTTCCACTTCTCGCCCTGATAAAGATTCCAGCCTCCGATTGTTCGGCTTTGGTTATTTCCAAGCGAAGCAAAAAGAGTACTGCCTAGAGATGAACCGGATGCATAGGTAATGACATTGATCGTCCCGGCATAGCCATTGACCCCCTCCACGAAACTGCCACTTCCGCGTACTACCTCGATTCTTTGAATGAGTTCGATGGGAAAATCGAGATACGCATTGTACGAATCAAAACTGATATTGTTGACGACGACTCCGTCGATGACGAGCTTGGTTTGACCGTAAGCGAGAGGATTGGAGCCACGTATGATAGGGGTTCGATTATTAAGATTATCGGTCGTCATATCAACGGAAGGGACGAACAGCAATGCTTCACCGAGCGTTTTTGCCCCAAATTTCATGATATCATCGGTATGAAGAACCGAAAGGATAAAGGGCTGGTAATCAATATTTTGATTGGTTTGCGTTGCGAGTTGCGTCGTCTCAGAGATATCTTCCAGAAGTGAGGCAGCCAAATCGGTATCGGATGCCAAAGCGTATGCTGCAAAAAATGATAAGGATAGAGCCCACGGAAGTATACGCACCTATTCACCTCTATCTTTAAATATAACTTTCTTAATAATATCAAAATAAAAGTTAATTAATCACCTCCTTACCTACATTTTAGTTATTATAATCTACAATAAAAACTTCAAAACTACTAGAAACGGAATACTTTTTGCGTATCGATAAATTTTTAAATGCGGTCAATCTCACCAAACGTCGTGCAGTAGCTCAGGATATGATTGAAGAGGGGGTTGTTCTCATCAATGGCAAAGCCGTTAAATCCTCTAAAAATGTGGCAATCGGGGATATCATTACCCTTGTGTATCTAGCCCGAGAGCAACGCTTTGAAGTGCTGCAGCTCCCCACTATCAAATCAACCCCAAAATCTCAGCAGCATCTCTATGTCAAGGAGCTTGTGTGAATCCGACAAAAAGCGATTTTGAAGCATTGTTCGAACATCGTTTAAGCGATGAGGAGATGCGGCAGTTTTTACTGTCACTGCCGTTGAATGATTCTACCTCTGCCTCGATGATTGCGACGGCAGCTGAGGTAATGAAACAGCACGCCATCAAGCTTCCGGTATCGCAAGAACTTACATCGAAGCTGATCGATGTCGTCGGTACGGGGGGAGATAAAAGCGGAAGTTTCAATGTCAGCTCCACGGTAGCGATTCTTCTCTCTGCATGCGGTGCGTATGTGGCAAAGCACGGTAACCGCTCTATTACTTCCAAATCAGGCAGTGCCGATGTCCTCGAACATTTAGGGGTTAAACTCGATTTGCCTTTGGAAAAAAATGCGAGATTGCTGGAAGAGACCGGATTTGCGTTTTTATTTGCCCAATACCACCATCCGGCGATGAAATTCATCATGCCGATCCGACGCAGTATCCCAGAAAAGACGGTTTTTAATATTTTGGGGCCCCTGACCAATCCGGTAGGGCTATCGAAAATCCTTTTGGGTGTATTTGATGAGGTATTTGTCTCCAAAATGGTTGAAGCCGCTCGAACCCTAGGGATGAAATCGGCAATTGTAGTGAGCTCACGTGAAAAAATGGATGAGATCAGCATCAGCGATATCACCTATGCGGCAAGGTTACAGAATAATAAAATTGACTATTTCGAAATTGACCCTGAATCAATCGGGATTAAAAAAGTACCGTTTGAAGCGATTTTAGGGGGCGAAGCGCAGGAAAATGCGACGATTCTTACCAATATTCTGAATAATCGTGCTACTGATGCACAACGCGATATGGTCCTTATCAATGCTGCGTATGCGTTGATTGCAGAGGGAGCCGCACGGGATGTTCAAGAAGGGCTGGAGATAGCTCGTGATGGGCTGCTTAGTGGTAAAGCAGCAAAAAAATTAGCCCAAATTATTGCCGTATCGTCCAAGCTATGATGACATTGACGTTAGATGAGCTCCCCCAACTGTGTCAACAAATAGAGCGTGCGCTTCCGCGAGGCGGAGTGGTGATTTTACAAGGGGATTTGGCCAGCGGCAAGACGACATTTACGCAAGCCTTCGCGACCTTTTTGAGGCTGGAAGATGCGGTTACCTCTCCGACATTTTCGCTTCAACAGGTGTATGGAGACCGGCTTTTCCATTATGATCTTTACAATTACGGATTTGAGAGGTTTTTGAGTCTTGGAATGATGGAAGAGCTGGAACGTCCGGGATATCATTTGATCGAATGGGGAGATGATGTACTGATCGGATGGCTAAAGAAGGCCGGATTTGACTACATTATTGTAAAAATCAGTAAAAGCGACAACGCTACGCGAGAGTATGAGGTAACAAATGGATAAATCAAAACATACATTAAAAATCGATAGTTTAGTAAAAACGATCAAAAACCATGAGATTGTTCGCGGTGTCAGTATGGAACTGCATACGGGTGAGGTAGTGGGACTATTGGGACCCAATGGTGCGGGTAAAACAACCACCTTTTATATGATTTGTGGATTGGTGGAGGCAACAAAAGGTCATGTCTATATCGATGGTGAAGATGTATCAGGGTTGTCTTTGCACAAACGGTCCCAAATGGGGATCGGGTATTTGCCTCAAGAGGCATCGATTTTTAAAGATTTGAGTGTTGAAGAAAACCTTATCATCGCCGCTGAAGCAGGAAAACTTTCCAAGGAGATGCAAGGGCAGCGAATCGAAGAGCTGCTGGAAATGTTCAACATCGAACCTATTCGAAATCGTCGCGGGATCAATCTCAGCGGTGGTGAGCGGCGACGTGCGGAGATCGCCCGTGCATTGGTCAATAAACCCCGTTTTTTACTTCTTGATGAGCCGTTCGCGGGGGTAGATCCTATTGCAGTCATGGACATTCAAAATGTCATCAAACAGCTTGTGGAGTATGGAATAGGGGTTTTGATTACCGATCATAATGTTCGTGAAACCCTTGCGGTATGTGATCGTGCGTACGTCATCAAAAGTGGTTCCCTTCTCGCATCGGGTACCAGTGATGAGATTGCTCACAATACGGATGTGCGAGAACATTATCTCGGTGAATCGTTTAGGCTCTAGCGCGTGGCAACACTACGGGTTAAAACATCGGTTGAGCTTAAGAACAAGCTTTCCAATACGTTACGCAATTGGCTCCCTATTTTGCATAGCAGTCTGGGTGATTTGGGTGAAGCGATGGCGCCGTTTGTCGAAACCAATCCTCTTATAGAGATCAAATCAGGTTACGAGGAGTCTTTCGAGTCCAAAATACCGCGTAAAATTCAATACGGATATGTCCAAAACTCTCATACCGAAGCGATAGAGGCTCTGACAGTACAGAAAAAAAGTCTTTATGATGTGTTGGACGAACAGTGTGAAGAACCTCTCTTTCCGACACCTCTTTCGCAAGCCGTTGCCCGCCATGTGTGCGAAAACCTTGATGAGGGGGGATATTACGAGGGGATGAGTGAAGAATTTTGTACTCATGTTGGCATTTCATTCGAACAGTTTGAACAAATAAGGAACCGTTTTCGTCATATCGAGCCCGTCGGAATCGGTGCGCGTTCGCTGAAGGAGTCGTTTTTATTTCAGCTTGAGCATGCATCGATCAGCGACAGTGCATACCCTCTTGCAGTTGAAATGTGTGAGCATTTAGAGGAGTTAAACCGCTATCACAAAGAGCTCCATTTTCACGAAGCAATGCGCGTAATCGGCAGTTTCAAAAATCCTCCTGCAATCGATTTTATGGAAGATTCCACGCAAGTCATCCCTGATTTGATGATTTTTATTGATTCCGAAACCGGGATTGAGGTGAGTTTGAATGACCGCTATTATCCCACAATTATCATCGATGGAGAGTATGGGATCGATCATGCGTATATTCGCGACAAGATGAAAGAGGCCAAAAGTCTAATCGATGCTCTGGAGATGCGTAAAGCAACGCTCTATAAAGTGGGATTGATGATTGTTGAATATCAGTATGATTTTTTTATGGGGGGGGCGATCAGACCGCTTACCCTGAAGACCCTTGCCGATGAATTTGGACACAACCCTTCGACGATTTCACGGGCGATCGCCAACAAATACATTGCGTGCGATCGAGGTGTGTTTGCGATGAAAGAATTTTTTACGACGGCGATCGATGAGGATGTCTCCAATGCTGCCATCAAAGAGTACGTTCATGAACTCGTCAAAAATGAGTCGCATAAAAAACCGCTCAGCGATATGAAATTGCTGGAGATGGTACAAGCAAAATTTAAAATTTCCATGGTACGCCGTACCATTGCCAAATACCGTTCGCAAGCCAATATTGCAGGATCCTCCGAGCGTAAAAAACTGTATCAGCTGGGGCGATAATGGGCTTGATACTATCTTTCAATCAAAAATTTCCATTTACAATCAATATCACCGTCATTCCCGCGAAGGCGGGAATCCAGCTCTGCCTTTATAGGGATGGATCCCCGGGTCAAGCCCGAGGATGACGAAAACTTCAAGATTAATGATAAAACAGCGTCTTGATGCTGAAGTAGCCTTGCGTAACTGTGCGGATGAGTTGAGTGACGATAAACCCGATCCTCTGATGATTGCGAGAGAGGCGGGGGATGAATACCATGCATTGACGTGTGCGCTGTTTGCGTATGGAAATGTACGCGCTATTGTCTCTTTTCTACGCTCTCTGGATGCTGCATGGATAGATTGGAGCGAAGAGGAGATTGCACGTGCCACTGTGGGGAAATATTACCGTTTTCAAAACGCCGAGGACATCCTGCAATGGTTCGTTACGCTGGGACGTTTGAAGCAAAATGGGGGAGTCGAAGAGACGTTTAAGGGTGGATATAAGAGAGGTGGAGTATTAGAGGGGGTGAGTCATCTCATCGAAGCCCTGTACGACCTCAATGGCTATCGTTCTCAAGGATACACATTCCTTATTGGGAAACCCATTAAAAATCACTCGAGTGCATCGGCTATGAAACGGTGGATGATGTATTTACGTTGGATGGTACGTCATGATACGCTGGATATGGGATTATGGGGTACGGTTTCCCCCTCTGAACTCATCATGCCGCTTGATACACATACTTTTAACGTATCCAAAAAACTGGGACTTTTAAGTCGTAATCAATGCGATCTTAAAGCCGCAATGGAACTCACCGAAACCCTTCGGAAATTTGATCCTTCTGACCCTATAAAATACGACTTTGCCCTCTATCGATTGGGGCAAGAGAAGCTTATCCTCTAAGAAGTTCTAACAGCATGGGCTTGGTTTTCCGATGTAAAATCCTTGGGCATAATCAATATTGAGCTCTTTAAGCTGGGCAAAAATCTCGGCACTTTCAACGTTTTCAGCGATGGAAGCCGCTCCAATTGCCTGAGCAAACAGTGAAATTATTTTTATGGCCGGAGCGTATTTTTCGCTATAGGCGAGTTTGCTAATCAAGGTACCGTCAATTTTTAAATAATCAATATCCAAATGAATCAGTTTCTCAAGATTTGAATCTCCGCTTCCGAAATTATCGATGGAAATTTTTGCCCCTAAATGTTTCATCTGTGCAATGAAAAGGGAGATAGCAACATAGTGTTCATAAATATCCGATTCGGGTATCTCAAAAATAATTCGTCTGGCGGTATCAGTACTTACAACCATCTCTTCAATGTATCGTATTGTACGATGATCCAAAATATCGAGAGCACAGAGGTTGATGGAAAAATGTTCTTCGCGATCTTTGAAAATTTCGCATGCTTGACGGATAATTTCTTTGGTAATCTGAGGATAAAGAGCTGTTTTTTTTGCAATGTTTAAAAAATCAAGAGTAGGGATAAAACTGGCATCTTTATCAATCAATCGCGCAAGAGTCTCATAACTTAAGATATGACCTGTCAGAGTAGAGATTACGGGCTGGTAGTAGCAAATAATGCGTCCATCATAATAAGCCTCGCGTATAGAAGAGACGACCTGAAGGTTATGGAGATGTTGTAGTTCGAGCTCCAACTCTCCCTCGTAGATAAAAAATGGTTTTGAATTCTCATTGGCGTATGAAAGCGCTGCATCTGCATGGGAAAGAGAGAGTTTTTTACCCGTATCAATTCCCATGCGTACAACCAAAAAGACATTTTCATGGAGGGCACTAAAGGAATGATTCGAGAGGTGTTGAATAAAGTCTTCACAAAAAATACTTAGCTCTTCTGCTGAATTATTTTCTTCCATCAAAAGAACAAATTCATCACGTCCTAATCGGTAGGCGTTTAGATTCATTTTAGTCAGATAAAGTCCAAATTGCTGCAGTAGAGAATCCCCGATAGAGGAACCAAAAAAATGGTTGAGTTCTGAAAAATTTTGAAGATGGAGAATGATAAGAGCGTGATGATGATTGCGATCCATATCGTAAATCAGACGATGGCGATTGGGTAGATGAGTGAGAGAATCTTGAAAACTCTCGTGAATCAGTTCTTTCGTTTTCTCTTCAACCTTTTCTTCTAAAATGGTAGTGGTTTCATGGAGCTTATCGGTTGTTAGTTCAACCTCTTCACTGAGACGCTCTGCGGTAGAAGAGAGGACATTACGATAGAGGATTAAAAAAGGCAGAATACCCAAAAACAGAAGAATGGATTTTGCAACGGTATCAAAAATAGCTGTTTGGGAAAGTTTTTGTAAGGAAATAGGTTCTGTTGTGGCAACAATGAGAGTATGTATTCCGGACGAAGTTGTATGAGGGAGGTAGAGGGTGTGATTACCATGCACCGTATCCAGCTGAAAGTAGGGCTGGTAGCTTTTAAATACTTTGCGAAGCAGATGATCATTTTTGCCGATGGGATCAAGCGGTTGAACGAGAGTATCGGAATCTGAACTAAAAGCATTGGTCGTTCCATAGCGAAGAGTTTGATTTGCATCTATTACGACACTGTACAGGCGTGTCATGTCATATGTTTTGGCAAGGGAAGTCATTCTTTCTATCATTAATGCAATCTCAACCGGAGTGAGTTTTCCTGTGTCAAGATTTTCGTAGTAATCCTCCTCCCCTATGAGCGCGGTGGATTCAGCAGCTTTTTGAAGGCTATTTTTAATATTCTGGAGATGGGTTTCTTTTGAATTGCTATATTCACGAATTCCCATACCAACCAATACGGCAAAAAACACGATTAAGGCAATAAAAAACTTTTTACTATCAACGCGCATATTTTTTCCTTGCTGATGATTTTAGTGTAATGGTTAGTATAGCATATTTATTAACAATATCAATGAGTTTTAATGGAAAAAAACAAGAGGTAAAGTTATGGTACAATCACGCCAACAATTAGAGGCTAGGTAGTATGAAAAAAATTTTAATTGTCAGCGATGGGGTTATCGGTCGCCATTTTGTTCAGCGTGTTATCGGTATCCATACGAGTGAAAATATTTACTATGTGATTCATCCTGAAACTGAAGCGGTGTATGAGGGATACAATAGTACACGCTTTAAGTTTTTTAATTTTGATCCAACGAGTTATTATAAAATTTCCAACGTACTAAAAACGGATTTTACTCAGGCCATTTTGGCGATGGAAAATTATACAGAGCTTGAGCAAACGATTAAAAATATCCGTCTCTTGAAACCTAACATTCGAATTATCGCGTTGGATTTGTGGAATACTAAAAGTGCTGATGATAGTGTTGAGTGGGTCAATATGCAACAAGTATTGGCGCTTAATCTTATCGATTCTCTCCCTAATATCCCTGTTCTTGCCCAAAATATCGGTTTGGGAAATGGCGAGATCATGGAGGTTTTAGTCCCTTTTGGAAGTTCGTTTGTCTACCGTCATATTGGGGCAATTGAGCAAAATAATTGGAAAATAGCGGCTATTTATCGAAAGCGTCAGTTGATTTTACCCTCCGATCAAAAGATGATCCAGCCTAATGATTTGTTGGTGTTGGTGGGTGAACCCAATGTATTAAAATCGATTTACCGTGCAATCAAGCGAGAATTGGGGCAGTTTCCGGCACCCTTTGGGAGTAAACTTTACCTTTATATCGACATGGCATACGAAAAGCCAAAAATCATGTTTGAACTCGTGCGACGAAGCATTTATATCCAGCGTAAACTGGGGAAACCTTTGTTGATTAAAATTGTCAATCCTAGCAATATCGAAAATGTGCAACAAATTAAATTGTGTGCGCAAGAGGGTGTAGAGATCGAAATTGTGTATGATGTTAAGGTCGATGAAGAGATGATTCTTGGAGACATTAAAAAACATCATATCGGTCTTTTTATCGTCTCCCAAGCATTATTCGCGAGACGATCCGTTCGCAAAAAATTGTATAAGGGAAATGTTCCTGTTTTAAAATTGGCCAATCGTTCCTTTTCAACGTTAAAAGAATCAGTGGTTATTTTGGGTGAAGAGAATCATGTTGAACACATTTCAACGACGGTTTTCGATGTTGCGTCTCAACTTGGATTTAATTTGCAACTGATTGATTATGCCCTAGAGGAGAGAGATAATATTACGCAGGCCATTGAACATTTCAATAACCTCTCTACGATTTTCTCCAAGTCAATCAATGTTGTAAAAACCGAAGAAAATCCTGTCCGTTTTTTACGAGAAAATGAAAACTTTTTGCAATGTCTCCCTTTTACCGGAAAAATGTTTGAAAATCCGATAAAGCGCTTTTTCGCGACGGATCCGGATATTTTATACACAAAACTTGATAGCTATCATCAGCTTTTTATTCCAACGCAAATATAAATTAAGTCCATTTAAAGTATGATATAACTCTATTATATTATTTAATTTATGGACTTTTTATGACACTTTCTATTAACCTCAACCGGATCATTGACGACTCGTATCCGATTCATATCGGTGCGCTAAAAACAATCAAATGGGATGGAAAAGTCGCTATTTTAACCAACCCTAAAATCGCAGGGCTCCACTTGCATACCCTTCTTTCCAATATTCAAGCAAAAGAGGTTTATATTATTACCGTAGCCGATGGTGAACAGTATAAAAATCTTCAGACCATTGAGTTTATTTTGGACCGTATGTTCGATCATAGGCTCAACCGAAAATCTCTTTTAGTTGCTTTTGGTGGTGGTGTCATTGGAGATATGGGGGGATTTGCATCGAGCCTTTACAACCGTGGTATCGATTTTATTCAGATTCCAACGACACTCCTCTCTCAAGTCGATGCCAGCGTCGGGGGTAAAACGGGGGTGAATAACCGATTTGGCAAAAATCTTATCGGAGCATTTCATCAGCCTCGTGCCGTTCATATCGATCCTTCTTTTTTGACGACCTTACCTGCGAGAGAATTTGGGGCGGGAGTCGCTGAAATCGTTAAGATGGCGGTGACCTTTAACGCATCTTTCTTTGAATGGCTTGAAGCCAATGACTTGCGCGAGGGAGAGAATCTGGCCGTTGCCATCTCAAAAGCGGTAGAGACGAAAGCGCGTGTTGTTGAAGAAGACGAAAAAGAGCAGGGACTTCGTGCCGCGCTTAATTATGGTCATACTTTTGGACACGTGATCGAAAATGAGACCCATTATGAGACCTATCTGCATGGGGAAAGTGTGGCAATCGGAATGATAATGGCGAACAATTTAGCATGTGAGATGGGGCTGATGAGCGTCATTGAGATGAAACGGGTTCGCGCGTTATTAGAACGTTATAATTTACCGCTTTCGTATGAGATTAAAGATGTTGAAAAGTTTTATCAAGCCTTTTTCTTGGATAAAAAAAGTGCCGACAGTTCCATCACTTTTATCTTACCGAGAGGTATAGGGGCAGTTGAGATTACTGATGCTGTGGATACCAATATGGTCAAATCGATTTTAAGACGATTCCAAAAATGAGACACACAACACTTCTTGGGCGTATTCTCCTTTTTCTTTTTCTTACAACTTTTTCATTGTTTGCTGTTCCCGCTGAGGATGTGATAGCAGAGGACAATGCTGAGATAGAGAGACAAGCGGCTACGGTAGAGTTGCGAAATGAACTTCAGAAAACTCAAAAAGATCTTTTAAAAGAGAACAGTATTTGGATAAAAAGCTATGACTCGTATATGGCGTATCGAGAAGCGCGTAAAAGTCTACTCGATGTAAAAGATCGGATCAATCAACTGCAAAACCGTTCCTCTAGCGTTGAGCGAAAGCTTGAACTTGAGGCCCTGCAAGCCAAAGAAAAAATTTTAACGGAACAAATTGATCTTTTAAGGGCTCAAGGGACGTCTCCTTTTGTTTTATTACTCAAACCTGATGAAGCGGGTGAATTGCCTAATATCACCAACCCTTTTGAAATCGTGATGGGGTTTTCGTACATTAAACGTCTCGGCAGTCAGTATCAAGATTATTTGGTGCGCAAAGAGGATCTTCAAGAAATTATCGCAAATTTTGATCAACAAATCTCTTTATATGAAAAAATTGTTGCTCTTAACCCAAGTGAGAGTGATATTGAACAACTTGGGACAACGAGAGTCAAGGTTGAAAAATTCAAGCTTGCACTTGAGACGTTGACAATGACGGCAGATGTCTATGAGAAGCGGATTGAGTCCACTGAAGCTAAAATCAATAAAGAGATTAAAGAGCAAATCTATAAACTTCTTAGTATTTTTGTCATCATCATTATATTGTTGCTGATTGCTTTTTTGATTAAACGGGCAGTGAAGCGGTATGTTGTCGATAATGAACGTTTTTATATGATTAATAAAATAGTGACGTTTATCAGCGTAACGCTTGTCGTTATCATTGTCCTCTTTAGTTATATGGATAACGTTGGTTATCTTGCAACTGTTTTGGGATTTGCCTCTGCCGGTTTGGCAATTGCAATGCGCGATTGGTTTATGTCTCTTTTTGGGTGGATCGTCATTTTTGTGGGGGGATCTATTCATGTTGGAGATCGTGTTCGCTTTGTCAAAGAGGGGATGGAGTATGTCGGGGATGTTTTAGATATATCACCGTTACGTATTACTCTTATGGAAGATATAACCCTTACTACCATAGAGACAAACCGTCGGGCAGGGCGGATTATTTTTGTCCCTAATAATTACATTTTCACTTCCATGATTGCCAATTATTCACACGCCTCACTGAAAACTGTCTGGGATGGGGTTGATATTATGATTACGTTTGATTCCGATCATAAAAAAGCGGTCTCGATTGCAAAAGAAATTTGCCGTAAATATTCAAAAGGGTATACGGAGATTACACGTAAGCAGCTTAACAAATTACGAGATCGTTACAGCCTCAAAAGTACCAATGTAGAGCCTCGTGTTTTTACCTTTATTGAATCCAACGGGGTAAAAATAAGTGCGTGGTATTTGACGAATGCGTATGCGACATTAACCTTGCGCAGTACTATTTCTGCAGATATTGTGGATGCGTTTAATGCTGAGTATGATATTACGATTGCGTATCCGACGCAAACGTTTTATACCTCTCCGATGGTACCAAAAAAACAACCTCCAGCGGAGAACGAATGAAACCAAAAGTATATTTTAAAACCTTCGGGTGTCGAACCAACGTTTTTGATTCCCAAGTGATGATGAGCGGTCTTCAAGATTACGATGTGACAGAAAATGAGGATGAAGCACACATTGTCGTCGTCAACTCGTGTACGGTAACCAACGGTGCGGACGTGAGTGTACGCGGCTATATCAATAGCATCGAAAAACAGGGTAAGAAGCTTTTTTTGACAGGTTGCGGAGCACATACCAAAGGGGAGTCTCTTTTTGGCAGCGGAAAAGTGCATGGTGTATTTGGGCAATCGGAAAAAATGAAAATCAATACTCTCCTCTCGAGCGAAAGCCGTTTTTATGAAATCGGGGATTTAAACTACATCGATGATGCGATTGTGGATGAATTTATCGGAAAATCAAGAGCTTTTATCAAAATTCAAGAGGGGTGTAATTTTCGCTGTAGCTACTGTATTATCCCTTTTGTGCGCGGTGATGCACGCAGTATGGATGAGGCAAAAATACTTGAGCAGGTTTCACGTTTAGCCGGAAATGGCTTTGGGGAGTTTGTTCTTACGGGAACCAATGTCGGAAGTTACGGGCAGGGCGAGGGGCGGAATATCGCGGCTTTGATGCAAAAAATGTCACTCATCCGAGGTGTTCGCCGTATCCGTGTGGGGAGTTTGGAACCGATACAGATCAATGAAGCGTTTCGTGAGATTTTGGATGAGCCGTGGTTAGAGCGTCATTTGCACATTGCCATTCAACACAGTTCCAATGAGATGCTTCGGATTATGAATCGCCGTAATCGACATGAGAGCGATGTGGAACTTTTTGGGATGTTACACGATAAAGGATTTGCCTTGGGTACCGACTTTATTGTAGGGCATCCGGGAGAGACGGATAGTTTATGGGAAGAAGGGATGAAAAATATCAAAGAACTTCATTTGACCCATATCCACCCTTTTACCTATTCTAAGCGTGACGGAACCCCCAGTGCAGTGATGAGTCCTCAGATTAACGGTGCCGTTTCACAAAGAAGAATGATAGAGCTAAATGCCCATATCGAATCGAATAATCGTACTTTTCGTGATAATATTACTGTTCCCCTAGAGGTGCTTATCGAGTCGGGCAGTGATGGAGTGTACAGCGGATTGGATCAGTTCTTTAATAAAATTATCGTCAAAAGTGATGAAGATTTAACAGGAAATTGGATTACACTTGAGAAATATGAGGTGAAAAATGAACATAACATGGCCCAATTTTAATCGTAATCAGCTCATTTTATTGGCATCAGGGGGAATTATCCTTGGGTTGTTGCTGTATGCACTGTTGCGTGATAGCAGTGATGTCGTCTCCTTGGATGAAGCTCGGCGTATCATTGAATCCAATCAGGTTGAAAAGGCTGTGATAGACACGCAATATCTTTATCTCTCTACAGCAGATAAGGGTGTTATAAAAATTCCAGCGTCGAACCTTCCTGTTGGATTAACCTCACATTTAAAAATTGAAGCGAAAAGCGGGAATGGATGGCTATGGTTTTTAGCCATTTTTGGTCTTATTGGCACAGTGGTGTGGTGGGTAACAAAAAACCGACGACTAGAGATTTTTTCTCAAAGAGAGAGCGGTATTTCTAAGTCCGTTGATTCTGAACCACTTTCACAAGCAGCGCCTACCCCGGTAAAATCGAGTGTCCGTTTTAGTGACATCGGAGGGATCGGGGATGTTAAAGAGGAGCTTGAAGAGATTATCGATTTTTTACGCAATCCTAAACGCTATTACAGTTTTGGGGCGCGAATGCCGCGAGGAGTATTGCTTGTAGGACCTCCAGGTGTTGGAAAAACGATGATTGCCAAAGCGGTTGCCGCAGAGGCAGATGTACCGTTTTTTTACCAAAGCGGTGCCTCTTTCGTCCAAATATACGTCGGCATGGGGGCGAAGCGGGTTCATGAACTTTTTGCAGCGGCGAAAAAAAATGCCCCCTCTATTATTTTTATTGATGAAATTGATGCTGTCGGTAAAAAACGTGAGGGGGGCCGTAACGATGAGCGAGAGGGGACACTCAATCAGCTTCTTACAGAGATGGATGGATTTGAAGAGACGAGCGGGATCGTTGTCATTGCTGCAACCAATAATATCGAAGTGATGGATGGTGCGCTGTTACGTGCAGGGCGTTTTGATCGTCGTATTTTTGTAGAGCTCCCAACGGCAAGTGAGCGCATATCGATTTTAGAGAAATATCTTCAGCATATTCCTCATGATGTTACCATTGATGAAATCGCTAAAATGACAGTAGGGTTTAATGGTGCATCCTTGGCCGCTTTGGTCAACGAGGCAGCGTTACTGTGTTTACGAAATAGAGAATTTCAAGTGAAAACAGACCATTTTTTAGCAGTTAAAGATAAAGTGATGTTAGGTAAGAAACGCCTGGTTATGTTGAGTGAAAAACAGCGCCATCATCAAGCCCGTTATCAAGCAGGAAAAGTATTTATGGCAACATGGTTTGATCTGCCGTATGAAAAAATAACCCTTAGCAATGAGTCGATTACGCCACCAACGGCGGAACCTCTGTTAAAGCACGAGATTGAAGCCCATGTGCGGATTCATCTCTCAGGGTTAATCGCGTGTGAGCTGCGTTTTGGTGAGCACTCCTCGAATGCTTCTCACGATCTCTTCGTCGCACGTGAGCTGGTACGAATGATGATCAACGAGTATGGTATGGGTGGTTCGTTGATTCCATCCCAGGGAGATGTATCCGGTTTGATCAATCGTCTCTACGAAGAGACACAGATTTTGCTAGAACGGTATGAAAAAAGTGTGGATAAGCTCGATGAAATTCTGAGTGAATACGAGCAGATATCAAAAGCGCTGGCAAAAGAGACTATGCATGATATTTTATAGCGGTTTCTCCCTCTTAAACGACCAAACTTTTTTTGACTCTTATTGTGAGAAGAGTGACTATACTGTTGCCGGCTTTAGCTATGGAGCGATTCGTGCAGCGCATTATGCGTCCCAATCAACGAAACGAATTGATACGTTACAGCTCTTTTCCCCTGCTTTTTTTCAGACGAAGAGTGAGTCCTTCAAACGGCTTCAGCTTGGAGGATTTTCCAAATCACCCCAAGGGTATCTTGACCGTTTTTTGGTGAGCTGTTTTGCCCCGTGTGAGGTGCAGGAGGTTGAGCTGGATTCGAGTGGTAATGAAGATCAGCTTCGTGAATTGCTCTATTTTGAATGGAATAGCGCCTTGATGAGCAGTATCGTCTTCAAAGGTATTCGGATAGAGGTGTATTTAGGATTGGAGGACAGAGTGATTGATGTAGAAGGGGCAAAAGAGTTTTTTCTCCCCTACGCAACCGTAACATCAATACGAACAGGAAACCATTTTTTACAGGAGTGTATCAATGATTAAAATAGGGGTAATTACGGCGTCAGACCGTGCCAGCGCGGGGATTTATGAAGATATTTCAGGGGTGGCTATTCAAGAGACGATGAAAGAGTATCTTAAATCTAAACACGAGATTGTGTATCGGTGTATCCCTGATGTGCAAGCGACGATCGAAGCGACCATGATCGAGCTGTGCGATGAGGGGTGCTGTCTCATCGTTACTACCGGAGGTACAGGTCCGGCATTGCGTGATGTGACTCCCGAAGCAACGGAAAATGTGTGTGAGAAGATGATGCCTGGATTCGGCGAACTGATGCGTCAAGTGAGTTTAAAATACGTTCCTACCGCTATTTTATCACGACAGACAGCAGGGATTCGGGGCAAAAGTCTCATCATCAATCTCCCGGGTAAACCAAAATCAATACGTGAATGTCTGGACGCGGTGTTTCCTGCCGTTCCGTATTGCATCGATTTGATCGGTGGAGATTATTTGGAGTGTAACGAAGAAGTTATCAAGGCGTTTCGACCGAAATAATATGTTATAATTTATTAAAATTAGAGGAGTGTTTTGTGAAGCATAAAATTTTCATTGCAAGTTTAGTCTTGAGTGCTGTAGCAACGAATAATCTCTGTGCCGATGAGAGTGTTAAAGTGAGTTCAAAAGAAGAAAAAATATCACTAAAAACACGCGATAGCATAGAGATAGGGCTTCAAAGCTATTGGTATAAATATGAAGAAAAGGTCAATAACGCATTTTTTATGTCCAATACGGGATATAAATACGGTCTTTCGGCAACTGGGATCAAAACGCTTGGTGATGATTATTATGTGATAGCGGATGCCCGTTATGCCACGGGTGATGTGAAATACAGCAGTGCATCGGGAGAGGGCTATGTGGCGGACAATAGGTATGAAGTGAGATTGCTTGTCGGGAATGAAGCATTAGTAGAAAATTATCTTTTAGCGTCGTATTTAGGGGTAGGGTATCGCCGTTTGGATAATGATCTCCGAGATTTAGGAGTCGGCGGCTACAGACGTACCAGCCAGTATCTGTATGTCCCTATTGGAGTGACCCATCGATTTTTAGTGGACGGAGCATCCCGTCTTTCTACCAATATAGAGTACGATTATTTTGTAAAAGGGGAACAAAAAAGTTATTTGTCGGATGTAAATGCGTGGTATGCCGCAGTTTACGGCGATCCGGTTGATAAACAAAAACATGGCTATGGGGTACGAATGAACAGCGCGTACGAAGAGCAGGATTGGTCAATAGGGGCATTTTTCAATTATTGGCATATCGGCGATTCGGAGAAAAGCTATTATATGGACGGAACCAATCTATACTATGCATATGAACCTAAAAACGATACGAAAGAGATTGGGATAGAAATAAAATATCGATTTTGATTTTCCCCCACCTCAAGGTGTGAGAAAATAACTTATACGAAATCGACTTTAGTCACGTGGTGATTGAGTCCTAATTCTGCTGGAGTACATCCAAGTGCAAGACCTACCATTTGTGGCATGTGTAAAACGGGAAGCTTTACATCACGACCGATGGCTTTGGATGCACCGTGGTGCTGAACATCAAGTTTGAGATGACACAGCGGACATGGTGTTACTATCCAGTCAGCATTAGCATCGATGGCACCTGCAAGAGCATTACCTGTCAATACAGCCGCCGTATGCGGTGATTGAAGCTCTGCATGGAAACCACAGCATTTATTTTTCTCAGCATAATCGACGTTCACACCGCCGCACGCGATGATCAAATCATCGAGAGAGGTTGGATTGTATGGATTTTCACCGCCGTTGCTGAGGTTTTGAAGCTCGGACGGACGGATATTATGGCAGCCGTAGAACGGTGCAATGTTGAATTGGCTAAGGGGAACTTTTACCAGTGCCGCAAGGTTTTCCAAACCAAAATCTTGTACAAGAGCATAAAGGAAGTGTGTTACTTCCGATGTCCCTTTGTACTCCAATCCTACTTCTGCAAGTTTGGCATTAACCCGGGCTTTGAGTTCAGGATTGGTATCAAGGCGGTGTTTGGTCATAGCCGTGTTAAGCTGGCAGGTATTACAGATGGTGACCATCGTAAGTCCCAATTTTTCCGCATAACAGATATTGCGGGCATTGAGAACCAATGAGAGAAAATCATCGTAATCTTGGAGATGAGAAGCACCACAGCATGATGCTTCATCGAGCAATACAAGTTCAATTCCGAGCTTTTCGGCAATTGCCAATGTCGATTTAAGAAGCTCAGGAGTACTTTCTCGAGCCGTACAGCCCGTATAAAGTGCGTATTTTAATTTTTCCATTCGAGTACTCCTAGAATTTAACGGTTGATGAAGATTGAATCAATTTTTTGATTTCATCAAGATTTTTAGATTTTGGCATGTTCCATGGCATAACAATTTTTCCATTTTTAAACATAGCGAGTGCTTCCGGAATATGTTTCATGACACCGATATTGCCCTCAGAGTAACGGACAAGTTCACCTTCATCTAAAAGACCGTGCTTTTGAATTGAATGGGCGAAACCTACCGCATGACGTGTTGCAACATTGTTTTTTGCGATACCTGCTTCAAATATCATATTGTGAAGTTTTGTTATTTTTTCGATTGGATTGACATCTTTCGGACATGCTTCTGCACATTCCATACATTTGACACAATCCCAAACGCCTTCCGCCTCTTCGTTGACGATGTGAAGACGCTCTAATGCACCCTCATCCCGTACGTCTGCAGAGAAACGATAGGCGGCTGCAAACGCGGCAGGCCCGATAAACTGTTCATTAATGGCAAGCGCAGGACACGAATAGTGACATGCACCGCATTGGATACAATAATCGGCTTCGTTGAGTTTTTCCGCGTCATGCGGACTAACGAGATGTTCCGATGTTGGCTCTTCTATGATATCGCTGACCAAATAAGGGTTAACATGGGCATGCTTTTCCCAAAAATCTTTTTTATCAATAATTAAATCTTTAATAACCCGTTTTGTGCTGAGGGGCTCAATGGTGAGGTCAGTTCCAAAAATTTTAACGAGATCAAATAATCGTGATTTACACGCCAAAATGGCTTTTCCATTGATCTTGATTGAACAGACACCGCAAATACCATGGCGACAGCTTCGTCGATACGAAAGGCTTCCATCGTGATCCCATTTGATACGGTTGAGAATATCTAAAACGACCTCTTCGTGAGTAACGTTTAGGGTGTACGTATTATAAAAAGGGAGGTAGTCGGTCTCTTCGTTGAAACGAAAAACCTTAAACGTCACCTGTTGTGATGTGAGTGCATCCATATCGTTTTCCTTAATAAGATCTAGCTTTGACTTCATGGCGGCCAAGAGTGACATCCATGTAATCAAGGGTAATTGTGCCGTTTTTATCCATGTACGCCATGGTGTGTTTCAAGAAGTTTTCATCATCACGTGTCGGGAAATCTTCACGGAAATGGGCTCCTCGGCTCTCTTTACGATCCAGTGCACTGGCAACGATAAAGAAAGAATAGTCTAACATATGGCCAAACTCGATGGCTTCTTGAAGTTCCGTATTGAAAATTTTTGATTTATCTTTGATACTGATGTTTTTGTAACGCTTGTTCAAATCTGCCAAAATTTCCATTTGTGCGCTCAACGTTTCGGCTGTTCGGAAAACACCTGCATTATCGGTCATAGAACTTTGAAGTTCATCCCGCAATTTTGAAACCGATTCTTGACCATGATTGGTCAGGGCCCAGTTGATCTCATCGACCATACGCTGTGCATCTGCTTCCGTCGCAGTACGCAACGCAATGGTATCAATCTCTTCCACCATCGTTTTTCCGACATAACGTCCAAAAAGCAACGCTTCAAGAACGGAGTTGGCTCCCAAACGGTTGGCTCCATGGACAGATGAACAGGAACATTCACCCGCTGCATAGAATCCTTCGACAAATTCGGTATTGTTTTTACGAACGTGTCCCAGTTTGTCCATCGGAATACCGCCCATAGAGTAGTGCGCGGTAGCAGAGATCAAGATGGGCTCTTTAATCATATCAAGACCCAAAAAGGTGATTGCAAGATCACGAAGTTCCGGGAGACGTTCCATGATTTTTTCTTTACCTAAATGGACAAGATCGATGTAAACGGCATCTTTACGCGGACCTACACCGCGTCCTTCACGAATCTCTTGGATAATAGCACGGGCAACGACGTCGCGTGAAGCGAGTTCCATTGCATTCGGTGCGTATTTTTCCATAAAACGCTCGCCCAGTGAGTTGAGAAGCTTTCCCCCCTCACCACGAGCTGCCTCAGAGATGAGTACGCCGTTTCCAGAAAGCCCTGATGGGTGAAACTGTACAAACTCCATATCTTCGAGCGGGAGACCGTGACGGGCTACCAATGAGAGTCCATCGCCTGTGTTAGCGTGAGCATTGGAATTGATTTTAAAGGCACGAGCATAACCGCCGGTTGCAAACATAACGGTTTTAGCATTGAAAAGTGCCTGCTCACTGTTGCGGATATTGTAAGCGGCAACACCGTATACTTTGCCCTCATTGTACAAAAGATCAGCGACATACCACTCATCCCAAAATTCGACACCCTCACGAAACGCTTGTTCGTAAATGGTTTGAAGCAAGGTAAGACCTGTACGGTCTTTGGCAAAACACGCCCTTGGAGAGGACTGACCGCCAAATGGGCGCTGAGCGATGGTACCATCTTCATTACGGCTAAATGCCGCACCCATACGCTCGATCCAACGGATGGTTTCGGGTGCTCTTTGACACATAAACTCAACAACATCTTGGTCTGCCAAGTAGTCAGATCCTTTTACGGTGTCGAATTCATGCAATTCAACGCTGTCTGCATCACTAAAAGCGGCATTAATTCCCCCTTGCGCTGCCCCTGAATGGGAACGTAATGGGTGAAGCTTGGTAATAACGGCTACTTTTTTACCTGCTTTTTGCAATTCGCGAGCCGCGGCGCATCCAGCTAAACCTGCGCCGACGATAATCGCATCATACGTATGAACGGGAATACTCATACACCATCCTTTAATAGAAAATATTGTAAATACCAAAATTGGCATAAGTCGAATAGATTATAGCGTTCTAACTCTTGGATAGAATTAAAAAGGGTTAGAGGAGCTATAAGAAAATGTATTAGCAGCGAATTGTCCAAAAAGGTAACAAGAAAGAAGCTATTGATCGCTTCTTAGAAAGCATTAGCGGAATGTATCCACTTGGTCACGCAGTTGTGCAACACGGTTTCCACCACTATTTTTGGCTCTTTCTGTCACTTTTTTTGCATCAAGGAGGGAATCCTCCAATGATTTGGCAGGGATTTTAACAATAAAACCGGCACTAAGCGTTATTTTTGTGGCTCCTTGTGAGGTAGCAAAAATAGAATCACTTACCGAGGAGATAATTTTTTCAACTTCACTCAGAGCACTCTCTTTAGTGTTTCGCGACATTAAAAAAGCAAAACGATCATCATCAAGATGGGCAATAATATCGAGTGCTTGTTCGTACATGGCTATGATTTCACCCAGTTTTTTAAAGATACCCCCCATCTCCTCTTTGGAGAGAGAACTGCTTAAACTCGCGTGTTGATCAATTTCAAAAACGATCAGAAAGTGGTTGGTGGATTTTTTATGGGAGCGCTTGGCCGCATAGGATGTGTGCATCCCTTTTTCACTATTGATTCCACTTAATGGATGGAGTAAAAGGGGATTTGTATTGGTTGTGGGCATTCTTCGGGCAAGGCGTTTTACTATAAAGTTGATTTCATCGGTTCTTGCCTCAAGTTTCGATCCATCTGTATCGAGAGAGCAGGCTTGGTTAATGTCGCGATAAATTTGATTGAGGCGCCAGCGGTAAAAGAAAAAGGTTCCAATCGTCAAAAGCAATAGGAACAGTACCGTGATTTTTGCGATTGCAATGGAGTCGTTGATACGTTGCACCTGGTAATCCATCATTTGATCGATTTCAACAAGGTAGAGATTACGTGCAGATACCATCCGTTCATGCATAGCTTCTCTGGAAACAGGCATGGATTCGATCCAAAACAATGCTGCTTCTTGAAAGCTGGTTGAGGCAGAGAGAAGGGCTCTGTCTAGGGAATCCTGGTCTTCTTTTGACGTAAAGATAAAATCCAAAAAGGCTTTGTTAGTGGAGAACTTGGTAAAAAGTGCCAGTTCAGAAATATCCCCATTTAAGGTGATAGTAGCCATACTTAAATCATTCAGATTAGCTGCCATAATCTTTTTGATCAAGAAATGTTGATTTTTTAGGGCACTTAAATGATCGGAATATTGACTAATATTGATAAGCTGTATACTAAGAGCTGAAACTCCGACCGTTAATACGATAAGAGCCATCTTTAAATTAAAGAAAATTTGCCGTATTGAAAGCTTCACGAGGAGTTCCTTCTTATAAAGTTATCATATTCTCATATTTCGTACTATTTTAACATACTTTACTTCTCTTAACCGTCTCATAACGTCAAATGCTTTATAATTACTTTTTATTTTAATATTTAAAGACGACTGGGCAAAACGTGAACATCGAAAATCATTTTATCGCACTTATGAGTCAAAAACGTTCTCGTATCGGTGATGATGGTGCCGTATTAGGAGAATGGGTCTATTCCAAAGATATTTTTTTTGAAAATGTCCATTTCAAACGTCAATGGCTCTCATCTTACCAAATCGGCTATAAAGCAATGATTATTAATATTTCAGATGCGATTGCGATGAATGCCAAGCCAAAATATGCTTTGGTCGGGGTAGCGATGCCACGAAGTATGAGCTTGCACGATATGGGTGAGCTCTCTCGCGGGATGAGGGAGTGTGCTGATACGTTTGGAGTGGAAATTATCGGTGGTGATACGATTAGTAACGTTAAGCTCGATCTTTCTGTCACGATTATTTCTAAAAGTAAGCACCCTTTGATGCGTAGAGGGTTAAGGGCGGGTGACTTGATAGCCCATACGGGTCAAATCGGAGAATCACTGCGTCATTTGCGTTATCTGATGGCAGGGGGAAAAGTGAATTCTCAAAGTCGTTTTGTCCGTCCCGTTTTACGAGAAAAATTTATCCAAAAAGCGCGCCCTTATTTGCGTTGTGGAATGGATATCTCAGATGGACTTTACAGTGATGCAGGGAAACTTTGTTCTCTTAATCGTCTAGGGATACAGTGGAAGTCGAAGCTTCATAAAAACCGTGCTTGCAGCGGTGAGGAATATGAGATGTTAATCGCTTTTAATCCGATACACAAGCAAGCACTGATGAGAATTTCAAAATTAACGCGAACCCCTTTTTCCATTATTGGAACAGCAAAAAGAGGCAAAGCGGTCAATCGCTGCAAAGCACACCATTTTTAGGAGCACAATATCATGGAACGTCAGTATTATTTACCTCATAGCTCAATCGAATTTCATTTTCGTCAAAGTGCCCGTGATTTCGTCGTGGACGAGATTCCACTTTACCCTTTTAGCGGTGAGGGAGAGCATTTAGTGCTGCATGTGCGTAAAAAAAATCTTTCCACATGGCAGATGCTTGATATTTTCAGCAACCATTTGGGGATTAAAGGACGTGATATCGGCTATGCCGGGCTCAAAGATAAAAACGCACAAACGAAGCAGTACATCTCTATCCCGAAACAATACGAGCCGATGTTGGAAAATTTTGAGCATGAGGGGATTAAAATCCTTGAAAAGCAATATCACAATAATAAAATTCGGATCGGTCATCTCAAGGGAAACCGTTTTTTTATCCGTCTTAAAAAAGTTAACCCAACATCGGCCATGAAAATTCAAGAAGCGCTGAAAATGATTAAGAAAAATGGAATGCCCAATTATTTTGGATTTCAGCGTTTTGGCAATGATGGCGAAAATTACCTCAAAGGTAAAGCAATTTTAGAGGGGACGTTAAAAGAGAAAAGCAAAAAGCTTCATCAGTTTTATATCAACTCCTACCAAAGTTACCTTTTTAACGCATGGTTGAGCCGTCGACTTCAAATTTCTAAACTGGTGGAGAGTTTTAGTGCTGAAGAGTTGGCGCATGAGCTTTCGATGGACAAAAGTGAACTGGAGTCAATGAAAAAGCAAAAACATCCTTTTAAACTGATGCACGGCGATGTTATGATGCATTATCCGTACGGTAAATTGTTCCATTATGAGAGTGATGAAGAGTGTGAGCGCTTTATGAAGCATGATATTTCATTTACGGGATTGCTTAGCGGCAAGCGCGCGACAAGAGCCGAGGGATTCGCCCAAACCATCGAGTCAGAATATGATACCATTGAAAAGGGAATCGATGGAGCGCGTCGGTATGGATGGGTTTTCCCCGAAGACATAGAGGGTCAATACAAAGAAAATGAAGCATGGTTCGAGCTTCACTTCACGCTTCCAAAAGGGTGTTATGCGACCGTACTGATCGAAGAGATCGCAAAACGTGAAATTCAAAACGATGAAAGTCAGGAGTAACTTTGCAGCAACATTTTACATCATCTTTATCTCAAACTTTTGGTCGTTTCGCGTCCAAAAAGCATTCAAAAAAGTTTCAAAATTTTATTAACCGTTCCTACGTCAAAATGATGGGATTGGACATGGGTGATTTTAATGCACCTGAATCCTATCCAACGCTCAATGCCCTTTTTACCCGTCATCTGAATGTTCCCCGTAGTTTTTCAGCTAATCCAAGTGATATGATCAGCCCGTGTGATTCGCTTATTACCGAAGCAGGGAGAATTCAAGAGGATAGGGCGTTGCAGATTAAAGGGATGAGCTACAGCGTTGATGGATTTTTAGGTGAGCATATTTCATCGGACAATAAGTCGCGGATACATGGAGGAGAATTTATCAATTTTTATCTCTCCCCGCGTGATTATCATCGTTATCATGTTCCGCTTGATATGCAAGTAACCAAGGCAATTCATATCACGGGTAAGCTTTATCCTGTTAACATTCCGACGTTGAAGCGAAAAATAGATCTCTTTATCGAAAATGAGCGTGTGGTCTTAGAATGTTTAACCACCAATGGGAAGCTTTTTTATCTTGTCCTTGTCGGTGCGTTGAATGTTGGAAAAATGGAGGTGAGTTTTGAACCTCGTATTCAAACCAATACGGCATTTGGAGGAGGTGTTTATGAATATGACAATCTTCACCTCAAAAAAGGAGATGATTTTGGATGCTTTCAAATGGGTTCGACTATTATCTTTTTGAGTGAAAAAGGGATGATAGAATCCGATGTTACTGTCGGAGAAAGTGTGAAATATGGACAAATGATAGGGAGAATTTTTTAGGTTCTTTCTATTCGTTAAGTGCTTCTGTCACTTTCAACGACATACTCGATTCCATTCGCTTAAGCTCTGCATCTCCGTCAATCAATATTTTTTTTGATATTTTAAATGCAGACGGTTTTTTAGAAGAGTAATCCAATGTTTTTAAAATGTATTTAATACAATTGAGCCGTGCTTTTTTCTTATTATCGGAACGAATAATCATCCAAGGAGCATGTTCGGTATGGGAAGATAGAAGCATCGAGTATTTGGCAATGGTGTATTTGTCCCATAATTTCTGTGACTTGGCATCGACAGGTGAGAGCTTGAATTGTTTGAGCGGATCGGTTTTACGCTCTTTGAACCGTTTTGCTTGTTCCTCTTTGGAGACTGAGAAATAAAATTTAAACAATACTATCCCTGAATTTACCAGCATTCTCTCAAA
Source organism: Sulfuricurvum sp. (assembly GCA_030696285.1). GTDB lineage: Bacteria > Campylobacterota > Campylobacteria > Campylobacterales > Sulfurimonadaceae > Sulfuricurvum. Next base: position 28,716 of record JAUYSQ010000011.1, read on the forward strand.
TGATCCCACTTCATGCAAAAATTCTTTGTGTTCCTCTTCGGTACAAAATCCCATAACCGGTTCAACCCCCGCACGATTGTACCAACTTCGGTCGAAAAAAACTATTTCACCGGCACTGGGGAGATATTGGGAATAGCGTTGAAAATACCATTGTGTTTTTTCAATATCTGAGGGTTTACCCAAAGCAACGATCCTGGCTCCGCGTGGGTTAAGATGCTCCGTCATCCGCTGAATCGTCCCCCCCTTTCCGGCAGCATCACGCCCTTCAAAAATAATCAAAATTTTAAGCCCTTGCTCTTTAACATGATTTTGCAATTTTAGGAGTTCGATCTGAAGCGTTTTTAACTCTTCTTCGTACTCTAAAACCTCTTTTTTTACCCAAATAGGAAGGCGGATTTTTTTAGAATCCTTTTTACGATTGTCTTTTGTCTTTTTTGTATCATGGTCGCGACGATCTGGATGAACTACATCTTCTATTTTTTCTGCTTCCGTTATTTCTGCTTTAACTAGGGGACTTTTGGAGTTCATTTTTTATCCTTTATAAGGTTGTTAAAAGAAGTGCATCGAGTTTTTGGAACTCTTCGGTGGAAGCGAAACAGCTATTTTCTCCGCAAATTAAAAAGCTTTTAAGTGTTTCATCCCGTTTGAAAAGGACGAAGGGGTAGGTGAGTGTGCCGCATTGCTGGAGCAGACTTTTTGGTGCTTTGATAATGCGATCTCCTTTGAGATAACGCACTGTTTGTTCGGTGAGTTTTGGAGTATAAATCGGACTTTTCATCAATTTGATCGAGACGTATTCCAAGCTTTTAAACGCAAAATGGCGGTATTTGCCATCAATAAGGGACCCAAGGTCTAACAGTGTCTCAACCATAACTGCCACGGCACTTGGATACGAGCCATCATCAAGTTCACAAATGGTGGGAAATTTCCCACGACTAAAATACCATGCGCCGCCTTCGTAAAACAGCTCTAACGCTTTGTTAGCAAGCTGTTGTGCCTGAATAAGGTATTGCTCCTCAAAAGTAGACTGATACGCTTCGATAAGGGTATTGGAAAGATAGGCATAATCTTCTAAAAATGCTTCGATTTTAGGGACTTTGTGGATAAGCGTTGTGTGGTACAGTTGTCCGTTTAGCATCATCGTAGAGAGCAGAGACTCTAGAGAAGCCAATGCCTGTTGATGATAGTGCGGTGTTTGACGTCCTAATACCAAGAGGGCTTTTATCATCATTGCATTCCATGCCGTATTGATCTTGCGATCGATGAATGGATACGCACGTATTTCTCTGATTTTTTTACACTCTATGACGAAACGCTCAAACCACTCTGGCCGTACTAGTGTTTCAAGTGTGATGATACAGTGTCCTTCAAAATTTCCCTCAGGCGAGATGACGAGAAGGCGCGTCGCTTCCTCAATATTTTTTACATCAGAGTTTTGGAGCGCTTGAAGTATGTCGTTGTAACGGTAGACGAAATATTTCCCCTCTTCTCCCTCAGTATCAGCATCGCTGGCACTGTAAAAAAGATTGTCTTCCATCATAAATTTCATCATAAAATCGGCTGTTTGGGTGGCAACTCTTGCATACAATGGATTAGCAAATTGGACGCTTGCCCGTGCGTAAAGTTCACACAAAAGGGCGTTATCATAGGTCATCTTTTCAAAATGGGGAATGAGCCATGACTCCTCGGTACTGTAGCGGCAGAATCCACCGTCGATGAGGTCAAACATTCCGCCCCGTGCCATCGCATCGAGAGTATGCGTGATGATATTTTGACGCTCTTGATCGGATTCGAGAGATTCTTGTGTCATCAGTGTTTTGAGAGTAGAGGTGTGGGGAAATTTCGGAGCTTTGGAAAATCCTCCGTTGATTGGGTCGAAATTATGTTCCGCTTGTTTGGAAAATTGGATCATGATTTTTTCATCCAGTTGGGTTGCTTGGGTCGGCATATTTTTAGGCTTCATAAAACCGGTGATCTCATCGGCATTTTGGAAGAGTTTTTCGTCGTTTATGGCAACTTTTTCGGCGATGATAGCCGTAAGCTCGCTAAACCCCATCATCTGTTCACGATTGTGAGGGGGAATGTAGGTAGCGGCATAAAAGGGTTTGTTTTGCGGTGTACAAAAGATAGAAAGAGGCCATCCACCGCTACGACGGTTTAGCAGGACGTGCAGCTCTTGAAAATGTTTGTCGATGTCAGGACGTTCTTCACGATCGACTTTGATACAGATGAAGTGTTGATTCACAAATGCAGCAATCTCTTCATTTTCAAATACATCATGCTCCATGACGTGACACCAATGGCAACTGCTGTACCCGATGGAGATAAAAATCGCTTTGTGCTCACGCCGTGCTTGTTCAAATGCCTCATCACACCATGGATACCAATCGAAGGGGTTATCTTTGTGCTGTTGGAGATAAGGGGAGTCTTCGAATGAGAGACGGTTTGACATTTAGTGCTCCAAAATGAAATACACTACTTTACCACAACTCGACACCAAATTGACGGACAACGAGAGAAAAGAGGATAAAACAAATAACGGCAATCGCTATCGAAGCGAGTATAGCTGACCAAAATCCGATTCGTTCAAGCAGTATTGGAAACGCTAAAAACATAGGTAACGTTGGAACCACATACCAAAAGGTGTACCACGCATGGTTGGCTATTTTCTCAGTCGGCTGATGTTCGATATAGAGCCAAATAAGGGTTAAAAATGTCACGAGCGGCAATGCCGCGATGAGTCCGCCGAGTTTATCGCTTCGTTTTGCCATCTCAGAGACGAGGACGACAATCGCTGCGGTGAGTAAATATTTTATGATAATCCACGTCATATTTTTCCTTGATATCTAAAATAGATAATCGGCAATAATACGGGTATTAAACTCATCGTACGCACGATTTTTGTAGAACTCTGTGGTATCAGGATTATAGTCAATATAGGCCAAACGGCATCGCAATCGGAATGACTTGGTAGGCTGATACGTGGCATCGAAATTATATTCGTCCGAGTCAGGGCGCGGATTGTCGGTCAGAGAGCTAGGATCACTTTGTTTTGCATCGCTTTGATCGATTCGCAAATATTTAAGGGATGCTTCGACTGTTGTATCAAAACGGTGTGTCAGAATACCCCCATACGCTAACGCTCCCGCGTTTTCCGTTTCCCCGTCGATTTGAAAATCGGTATAGGTGATAAATCCTCCCCATCCCATTTTGGCATAACGTCCACCTGTCCCTGCCAGTGATTGATCTCCTATTTGAGTGAAAAGACCGGTCAAACTCCAATCACCGTAATGAACTCCTACTTTCGTACCGATAAGATAGGTAGAAGACAATCCGATCAATTCGTTTCCGACGCCATTTTCGTTGAGATATTGAATCGCACCCGAAAGGTTGAAGGGGGAGTCTATGGATAAAAATTTTGGCATTTCGCTTTGAATATAGAGAGCATTCATCACATCGGGAACGTAATAATCATACACCTCATTTTTTATTCCCCATTTCTGCGATGTCGCTCCGATCATCGTAATATCACGATGAAATCCAAAGTTTTCAGTGGGTGAAATAAAACGGTCGGAGTCTTTGTACTTCCATTTGGTGATATAGGCTCCCTTGAGTGTAATATCAGTTATTGACCGGTTTTCGATCATGAGCGCTTCAAAACTGTTGGGAAGCATCCGATTGTAATAGTCATTGGTCAAAGGGGTATTAAGTCTTTGCCGTCCGTATTTGATGAGGGTATCTTCGTAGATATACGATAAAGCAGCTTCCCCTAAAATATTGATCGAACTGCCATCACTTTTGAGGTTGCTTGTTTGTCCCGATTCGGGCATTTTGGTGAGCGATGTAATCCCATTGCTTGAGAAAAATGAAGCGTTGGCTTGGATTCCATAAAAAGGCGCAGTTTGATAACTCAGTATCCCACCGATGGTGAGCGCAGTTCGATCGGTTCGTAGATCCCGCTGCCCGTCATACCAAAACACACGTATATCTCCACTTGCTTTTCCCTTTGTAAAAGCGTCGTTAAGGGTTTCTCCTTGCACGAAGAGAGGGATGATAAAAATAAGAGCAGAGGTTAAATATTTCATTACCATACTTATTTAACCGTTACTGCATCGTTAAAGAAAAGCTCTCGATTATTGTCAAAATTGGTTATTAATGTTTGGAAACATGCGGCAAGCTCTCGGATGGTTTCGATATTGGGTTCGATATAAACTTTGTTTCCTTTTTTTTCGACGATAATAATCTTAGCCTCTTTAAGCTCTTTGATATGGGCGGAGATCGTTGGGAGGGAAAAATTAAAATGTTCGGCAACGGTACTGACGCAGGTAGCGATAGGGTTTACTTCAACCCCAGGTTGTTTTTTATCGAGAGAACACGTATATCCACCCGTAAAGACATTTTTGAAAATCAGAAAACGTGTTTCATTGCTCAGGGCTTTGAAAATTTTTAATTTTTGTTCCATATCCAACATAGATTACCTTTTTATGGATGTTTTTTAAGTATTGATTATAGCATAAGATAAGTATTAGCAAATTAGCTAATTAGTAAATTTACATTATTTTTACATTGGGTGATTATAATGATAAACGTAAAATTATAATCCAAAAGGAATCGTATGAAAAAATGGTTACTTATGCTCGCACTCTCAGCCGTTTTATGTGCAGAAGAAGGGGTAAAACAAGTTGTTTTCGATCTTAAAACGGGAAGTATCGAAACGTTTGAAAAGAAAGTGCTCCAAGGGATTGCCTATCATAAAAGTCATTATGAAGGGAAACTTGAAAAACTTGATGTGGCGGTTGTCATTCATGGTGATGCCTATAAGTTTTTCGTGAAAGATTTAAAAAACTCACCCTATAAAAACGATCAGAAACTCGCAGCGGCTCATGATCAGCTGAGCAAACGGATCGCTGCGATGGCCGATACCTATGAAGTAGAGTTTTTAATGTGTGAAGCAACAATGAAAACATTGAAAATTGAGAAGAGCAATGTGTATGATTATGTGAAATTAACGCCAAATTCAACCATCGGATTGATCGATAAACAAAACGAGCATTTTGCGTATATTCCGATTCACTAATCAGGATAAAGTGGACGTGAATCCTTGACAGATTATTTTTATTGTTATATCATACAAACAACTTAGCTATTTAGCTAATATCTTAAGTATGTAGGAGTTGCAGATGATAAAGTTAAAAGTTGTACTAATGGTTGCGGGTTTGATGGTGGGATCGTCTCTCATTGCAGGAAATGCCGAAAGTGAAAAATTAATCAATGCGGCAAAACAAGAGGTAGGAGAGATGGCTCCAAAGCAGCTTAAAGAGATGTTGGATGCGGAAAAAAAAGTGATTATTTTAGACGTACGTGAGGAAAATCAGCGTGCTGAGGGGGAAATTTATGCTCTCAATATGCTTTCAATGACCCGTGGAAATTTGGAATTTGAAGTGCTGAATAAAATTAAAGATAAAAATACTGTAATTGTCACCTACTGTCGGGGGGGAAGCCGTGGTGCATTGGCCGCTCAAACACTCAAAAAGCTTGGATATGTCAATGCAACAAACCTCAAAGGGGGCCTCAAGGGCTGGGCAGAAGAGGGGTATCCGATTGAAACCGGCTTAGGAATTACTCATTTGAGTAAAGAACAATAAATACAACAAAGTAAGGAGAATACGATGATTACCTTAATTTTGAATCACGAGCCGTATGACGGCAGTGACATCACCTACAATGCGCTCCGTTTGGCGAAAAACCTCCATAAAAATGGTGAAGAGGTCAATATATTTCTGATGAATGATGCGGTCGATTTAGCGCGTCACATCTGTGTAAAACCTGAAATGTATGATTTTGATTTGCACGATATGCTCAAAAAAATGTATGAGCGCGGAGTAGGCATTCGTGCTTGCGGAACGTGCAATGCACGATGTGGGCTGTATAAAAACACCCCTTATTTTAGTGAAGAAATTAGCTCGACAATGGATCAGCTAACAACTTGGGTCATAGAGAGTAAACACGTCCTAACGTTTTAAAAGTTATGCTAAAATGGTTGGATAATAATAAAGGGTAGATATGCGTTGGATAACAATGATAGTTTTTATGGTGATCAGTGTACTTGGGGTTAGCTTTCTCCAGCCTGATGAAGCATTTAAGCCAAAAATCACTGCTGTTGATGATGATACGGTGGCGGTAGAGATTGTCCTTGGAGATCAGATTTATCTCTATAAAGAGAAACTCAAAATTGAAGATATTGATGGGCAAGACGGGATTAATTTTACCACCATTAATACGGCCACCAAAACAGTAGATCATGAAGGGGAGAAGGTTTATGAAGTCAGCCCGGTTACTCATATTGATCTAAGCAATAGCAAAGCGCTGAGCGGGGAACAAAAAGTTCGTGTCAAGCTCTCCTATCAAGGGTGTTCTTCTGCAGGGCTATGTTATGAACCGCAAGAGAGTGTTTTGGAGATTATGGTTGATGCAGATAAGCTAAGCGTTACAGATCCCTCTCATTTAAACGCTTCAGCTCTGATTGAGCCTAAAAAAGAGGTTGACCCTTCTAAAAACGGCTCTGAAACCGATCAAATTGCCAGCGTTATCCAAGGGGGGAGTTTGTGGTTTATCCTCATCAGCTTCTTTGGATTTGGACTGCTCCTCTCTTTGACCCCGTGTGTATTTCCGATGATTCCGATTATTTCATCCGTTATTATTGCCCAGGGCGAGGGGATGGGGACAAAAAAAGCTTTTTGGCTTTCGCTGGTTTATGTTCTATCGATGGCAGTAGCCTACACGATAGCGGGTGTTTTGGCGGGACTGTTTGGGGCTAATTTGCAAGCAGCGTTTCAGACACCGTGGATTATTACGGTATTTGCACTGGTTTTTGTCCTTTTATCCTTATCAATGTTTGATGTGTATGAACTTCAAATCCCTAATTTTATTCAATCGCGACTTTCTAAACTCGGCGGAGCGCGCAGTGGAGTTGCAGGTATCGCCATTATGGGCTTTTTATCGGCGCTGATTGTGGGACCGTGTGTTGCTGCACCGCTTGCGGGAGCTTTGATTTATATTGGTCAAACAGGTGATGCATTGCTGGGGGGTATTGCGCTCTTTTCACTGAGTATGGGGATGGGTGTCCCCTTGCTTATTGTGGGGACTACGTCGGGTAAATTTATGCCGAAACCCGGAATGTGGATGGATGTAATCAAAGCGATTTTCGGGGTGATGCTGCTTGGTATTGCCATTTGGATGATGGGTCGTGTCTTGGATGAAAATACTACTTTATTGCTGTGGGGAGGATTGGCAATTTTTGTAGCGATTAATACGGGTGCATTAGAACCTCTGGGCGAACATCCTTCATGGAGTTCACGCTCCAATGTCAAAGCGCTTGGGTTTATGATATTGCTGTATGGTATATCATTGTTGGCAGGAGGAATGGCGGGTGCTACAAATCTTTTGCATCCGCTTGATCCTTTTTTGAGGTCGGAGCAAGCACTTTCTGCTCCGGTGAGCGCGCATAAAACGTTTGAAAAAATCACTTCGATTGAAGAACTTGATGCGATTTTGGCAGAAAATAAAGGGAAACGTGTGCTGGTCGATTTTTACGCCGACTGGTGTACTGCATGCAAAGAATATGAAGAAAAGACCTTTAGTGACGAAGCAGTTAAAACGGCTATGGATGCGTATGTGTTAGTACAAGTCGATGTTACGGCAAACGACGATGCTTCCCAAGCGATTACGAAAAAATACGGTATTTTTGGACCCCCCGCAATTTTATTTTTTGATGAAAAAGGGGTAAACAATGAGAGCGCAACGATTATCGGCTTCAAAGAGCCAAACGAATTTTTAGATCATCTAGGAGCGGTAAAATGAATAAGATAGTATTAGGGTTATCACTAATCGCCTCGTGTGCATTGGCAGAGATCAAGTGGGCACCCTCGTATGATGCCGCATTGGTTCAGGCTAAAAAAGAGAAAAAAAATGTCATGGTGATGTTCTCAAGAGAGGGATGCCCGGGATGTGAATACATGGAAGATGTTGTATTCGAAGAACCGGCGATTGAAGAGACTATTAACAAAGGATTCGTTCCCGTTCATATAGATACCCAAAAAGATAAAATTCCGGCAGGGTTAGGGTATATCGGTACTCCAACTTTTCATTTTATCAATGCCAAAGGGGAGAAACTCAAACGTCATGACGGCGGAGCGAATATCCCTACATTTATGGGAATATTAAACAGCGTTAAAAAGTGAAACCCGTCATACCCTATAGGGCACAAGAACCTCTTTGAGGTACCGTACTTGATACGGTATCCACTCTTTTTTGGATTCCGTGTCGTAGCACGGAATGACGAAGATTATTTACTTCTTCCCCTCCACCAACTTCTCCAAAATATAAAGCTGCATCTCTTTGTGCGGTATCTCTTTTTCTAACGCTTCAGAGTAGATTTTTGCTACTTCTGTGGCATGAAGCTCATAGTTAAAATGGGGAAAATGATTTTCCCATCCCCGTTTCAAAATGTGATGCGCTACAGAGTCGATGAGGTATTCTTTGAAAATCGCGTACATTGCAAAAAACATCCCGGTAAACAATACCGCCATAATGATGAGTAAATGACAGTCGACTTTAACCAGCTTGGCATGAAAGAGTGCCGCAGGCGGCAGCATTGCAATGTGCCACAGAATGATAAAAACAATATAGCTTTTACCCACACTAAAGCGAAAGCCGGGGACGTTTCCTTCAAGTTTTAAACCGTCTTGGTACATTTTATTGGTTTTAAGCAAATCTCTAAACAGCATAGGCGAATCAGAGAGGGTAAAAACATAGGGGATAATTTTATCGTTCAGTATACGGTTCGAATAGGCTGTAGCCCATGAAAGAAGTCTAAGCATTGGTTTCCTTAATTATTTTACTAACACGTACGGCGCTTCCATGCTCTAGTAGAGAGAGGAGAGCGCTTGCATCCGTGAAAAATTTTTCTCTGTCCATTTGAAGATAGCTATTATACAGATTTTCTGCCGTAACATCATTTTGAATAAACTCAGGATGAAGCGGTTTACCGTATTTGTGCATAAATAACAAATTTCCAAGCCCTGCATAGTCAAGTTTTATCAAAGCACGTCCGATAATATAATCGAGTTTTTTTGCAATATAAACGAGAACAAACGGTGTTTTTATAAGACACGCTTCGAGTGTTGCCGTTCCGCTGCAGATAAATGCAAAATCCGATTGAGCGAGAGTCGTATGGGCATCGTTCGTAACGGTAAAATCGCTAATATCCCCATAGAGTTCATTTATTTTTTGAAGGTCAAAATGAGGGGGTATGACCAGCATTGCTTGACATGGTATCCGTGAACGGACTTCTTTAAAAACAGCCATCAGTTTTTTGATTTCACCTGGGCGGCTGCCGGGCATAAAGGTGACGATCCCGGTAGGATTGAGATTGGGTTTGATAAGGGTAATCTCATCGAGCAACGGATGTCCGACGTATTCGATAGGAGCACTGGGTGAATAGTATGAGGGTTCAAAGGGGAGGATTGAACACAGCTTCGTAATTGTTTTCTCGAGTATGGGAATCCGTTTTTTCTTCCATGCCCACGCCTGAGGAAGGATGTAATAGATAATTTCTAGATGGGGGTACTGCTTACGCAGTGCTTTGGCCAAGGGGAGGTTGAACCCCGAAGAATCAATCAACAGAACTTTATCGACATCGCGGGCCAGCTCCACCATCTGATCTTTGAGGCGGAAGAAAAATCGAAGTTTTTTAAGGGCATCCACAAACCCCATAATGGCAGTAGAGCGCAAATCGACGATACTCTCCCCTAAGGATGCATCAAAAATCCCGCACAGTTCAACATCACTCCCGAGCTCTTTTGTCAGATAGCGCAGATGAACATTGGCAGAGTGCTCCAATGCAGATACTAATAGTTTCATGATCCTCCGTCTCCTCTGGAACTGCGTTCTGTTTTATCATGACTCGAGCTTTCTTTAAATTCAGAAAAAAACGTAGTCAGTGCATCTATTTGAGTATCACTGAGACCAATCGCAAAGGGGATCATTATCTGTGATAATTGAGTTGCCCCTTTCTTAGCGCGGTATCCTTTGAGTTTATCAATCAAAAAAGGTTTACGTCGATTGGCAAGGGCCGGGTATTGACTGGAACCTCCGGCAGAAATTCCGTGGCACCCATTACACCCTTTTCCAAAATAGAGCTTTTTCCCTTGTTCATAGGCAGATGGGGTAGCAAAGAGTGCAATAGTACTAGCAAAAAGTAAAATAAAAGCGCGCATATTCCCCCTTTTTAAACGTTCATAGATTACAATAACACTAATTATAGCAAAACACAGGAGCAACCATGGTTATTGCGAATGCATTCATTTGTGATGCACACTCACAGCGTGTAGGGGATGTAAAGATTCACAATGGAGTGATTGTTGAGATTGGTGAATCATTAACCGATGATGAAATTATTGATGGAAGCGGATGGTATCTGCTTCCGGGATTGATCGATACCAATGTCAGGTTAAAAGATCTTCAATTAAGCGGTAAAAATCTTACTTCTCTTGCACGCGAAGCCCTTGTTGGTGGAGTGAGCCGTGTTGTTTTGAGTGGTGAGATGACACCGCGCGTGGACAATGAAATCACCTTAGAATTTGTCCAAAAGCATTATCGAAATTATGACGGCGCCAAGATAGAGTGTGCCATTAGTGCCGTGAATGAGGATGACCGATTAAGTAATATTGCTCTTTTACTTACAAAAGGGGGGCGGGCCCTTTATACCCATCTCAATGATGATTATAACCTTATAATGCGGATGGCTCAGTATCTGCAAATGGCGGAAAAACCACTTTTCTATCAAGCGCAAGACAAGAGCCTTTTTGAAAGTGGCGTAATGAGTGATGGAAAAGTAGCAACCTCTCTCGGTCTCCCAGGTATTTCACCGATGTCCGAAGTGGTGCACATTGCGGCGATGATTGAAATTGCACGTCATTATAAAATAAAAATCGTTTTCAAAAGCGTTACCGAACCCCGTTCGATAGAGCTTATTGCGCAAGCTCGTACCGAGGGAATAGAGGTAGAGTGTGAAGTATCATTGCATCATCTATTGCGAAGTGATGAAGCGTGCTGTGGGTTCGACGCAGATGCAAAAATCAATCCGCCTCTCGTAAGCGAGACAAAACGGCTTTTACTTATCGAGGCTCTTCAAAAAGGTGAAATCCACTCCCTCAGTGCATTACACCAGCCCAATTCTGATGTTCATAAAGATATTACCTTTTTTGATGCCAATTACGGAACGACGTCGATAGGTGAATATCTGCCGTTGTGCTATACCTATTTGGTGAAAAAAGAGATTATTGATATGGCGACATTGGTACACCTCGCTTGCACTGCACCCGCATCTCAAATAGGGACAAAAGCGGGTGAAATCTGTATTGGTATGGAGGCTGATGTGATCCTGTTTAATCCGAATGAACTATTGAAGGTTACTCATCATCATTCGCTGTATAAAAACGAAGTTTTATCGGGTCGGGTAATGATGGCGATACAAGGGGATGAGGTAACGCGATTTTAAATTTATGTCATTCCCGCGAAGGCGGGGATCTAGCTGGATTCCCGCCTTCGCGGGAATGACGAGTGAATTATAACGATTTTGCGTTCCGAAACTCAGAAATCTCAGCTTCAACCATGGCGTCGATCATAATGGTATAAAGTTTGGTGAGAAGGTTGGGGGATACTCCGAATTCCATTGCTTTAGTACGAACGCGATCCATAACCGCTTCCATACGTTCCGCCCCTTTGATTTCATCGATAGAGTGTTTAAATTTTGCGGCTTGTTTGACGTAGGCATTGCGGGCTGCTATAAGTTCAACAATTTGATCATCCAATCCATCTATATGATGACGAAGTTCTTCTAAACTTTTACAATCTTCAGTTTTCATGAGTAATATCCTTATGATTTATGGTTCGTATATCATAGCATTATAAAAGTAAATATACCGCCAGAAGAGCGTTTCCAACTCGTTTATAATATTTTTATCACATTATTCTTTATAATAATATCTTATTCGCTATTTTTTGATTCATTTTACATATTCTTATAAATATTTAAGCATAATGGGAATAGCATACCCTCACTTTTAATAGAAACAGGAGAACCAACCATGAACATTTCAAGACGTGACTTATTTAAATTTGCTGGTCTTAGTGTAGCAGCAGCTGCAGTAACAGGATGTACCGCAACAACATCAAGTGCAGCGCCTTCAGCGCTCAATACAGCGAATAGAATGCTAGGACGTCACCAAGTCGTTATTATTGGTGGAGGTTGGGGCGGTTTAACCGTTGCAAAAGAGCTCAAAAAAATTGATCCAAAATTTGATGTAGCGATTATCGAAAAAAATGAGAGTTTTATGTCATGTCCGCTTTCAAACTGTAATCTTGGTGGCATTGAAGGCTTTAATCTTGGAACTTTGACGCATGATTACGATCAAGCAATCGAGAAAAACGGATATGGAATGTTGACGGCAGCAGTTACGGGAATTGACCGTGATGCAAAAGTAGTTCATACTTCTAAAGGTTCTGTCGGTTACGATATCTTAGTTATGGCTGCTGGTATCGACTACAACTATAAAGGACAATTCCCTACATGGGATGCAGCAAAAATTGCAAAAGCAAAACGGTTGGCTCCTGCTGCATTGATTCCTGGCGGTGAACATATTTCATTGGATCGTATGGTTAAAAATATGGAAGACGGTGATGTTGTTATCACAGTTCCAGCGGGTAAATACCGATGTCCTCCTGCACCGTTCGAGCGTGCGAGCATGATTGCAAACTTCATGAAAAAAGAGGGAATTAAAGGTAAAGTAATTATCCTCAATGAAACGGCTGAAGTAGCTAAGGGTGCAGCGTTTAAAGAGTCTTGGAAAGAGATCAATGCAGGTGTTGTAGAGCATAATGATAATTGTAAAATCGTTGATGTCGATTTTGATAAAAAAGTTATTACGTACGTTCAAACTGTTTTCGCTAACAAAGAAGATGTCGTCGGTGTTAAAACAACAAAAACACAAAGCTATGGTGTTTTCAACTTTATCCCACACAATATGTCTAACCCGGTCGTTGAAATGTCAGGTGTAGCAACAACTCCGGATGGTTTCAAGAAAGTTAAAATGGCAACCAGTGCTGAAAAACCGGTTTCATTCCAAACGGCTACCGATAAAAATGTTTATGCAGTAGGCGATATCGTCGGTCATGCGATCCCTCCAAGCGGACAGTCAGCGATCTGGTCAGGTAAAGAATGTGCAAAAGAGATTGCTCACGTTCTTCACGGTAAATCATACAGTGTAGCATCAGCTCTTCCGTACAAAAGTGCAAACGTTTGTTACTCTATGGTAAACGGCAATCCGGAAGAAGCGATTATGGTTAACCATGAGTTTATGGTTGCTGGTCCTGTTATCGGAAGTAAAGGGAGTGTTCCAAAAGGAGATACCGTGAACGATAAATTCCGTTCAGCAGGTCTTGGAAAAGCGACTCGTGATTGGTATGCTGGCGCTATGAGAGATTTGTTCAACTAAACGCTACTCCCCCGTCATTCCCGTGAAGACGGGAATCTAGCTGGATACCCGCCTTCGCGGGTATGACGAGAAATTTTACAAAAAACCTGCTAAACTTCAATACACAAAATCATTCACACGGAAACATCATGGAAAGAAGAAATTTTTTAAAAGTAATTGCTGCAAGCGCAACCGTTGTTGCAGTGAGTCCATCTCTCATACGAGGAAATCTATATGCAGCCGATGGAAATCTCTATCGTGCGTATGAAAAAACACAGCTTATCGGAGCTGATGGAAAGCCGATTTTGGCTTCGAAACTTGAAACAGAAGTCAATTATCTTTTTAATTATCCTTATGCTTCAACCCCTTGTTTATTAGTAAACCTTCCAAAACCTACTGCAACAGATGTCGAGTTAACGTCTGAAATGGGAGAAAAGTACATTTGGAAGAGCGGTGTAGGTAAAAATCGTACGATCGTTGCCTTTGTGGCTATTTGTACTCATCAGCTCACTCATCCGACGCCAAGTGATAGTTTTATCATGTATGTCCCTGAAAAAACCAAAACGATAGCGTATGAAAAAAGCGGTATTATTGTTTGCTCGTCGCATATGTCAGCCTTTGATGTTCATGCAGGGGCAAAAGTCCTTGGAGGGGCAGCCACTCAGCCACTTTCAGCGGTTGTTTTGGAACACGCAGCGGATGACACCCTTTGGGCAGTGGGTATTTTAGGTTCCGATAAATTTCAAGATTATTTCAAGGCATTTAAACCGGAGCTTAAACAGTTTTACAATGGACCCGCGGAAGCGAAAAAACTCGTTTCTATTTCGGCAAAAACAGTCAAGCTGACTGAGTTTTCCAAAGAACTAATTCAGTACTAACTGTTCGTCATTCCGTGCACAGTTTGTCATTCCGTGCTACGACACGGAATCCACAAATGCTAATGGATCCCGTATCAAGTACGGGATGACGAGAGATTAAATATCAAACCCCCTAAAGGAGAAAAAATGAAAAAACTTTTAACCACACTTGTACTTTCAGCAGTGTTGGCTGCCTCGGTAAATGCCGCTAACAAGGTAAATGGTCAAAGTAAGGCAGCTGCTCAAACAGACCATAAAACAATGTTGATGAAAGATATGCGTACTATGCTCGATGCTATGGAACAGATTCAGCGCGGCGGATTGTACAGCTCAACTGAGGATATGAAAGCAGGAGTCAAAAAACTCCAAGGGACGCTTAAATCACTAGAGAGCGAAGAGGTAAAATGGATTTTGCCAAAAGATCAGGTGTATGCATACCAATTTGCTCAAAAATCAGCAAGTATGCTCCGTCTCTATTCAAACGATATGATTGTTTCCATCGAAGCGGGGCGAATGGATGATGCACTAGAGGATTATAATCAACTTCTAAAGCAATGTACATCGTGTCATATTCGTATTCGTAACTGGTAAGCTATGCCGTTCGCCCTGAGCCCAGCTGCCCTATAGGGTATGTCTAAGGGTTCATGGTTCGACAGGCTCACCACGAACGGAAACAAACTTCTCTCAATTCAGCTTCAAACAACACTTTTTCTTCAGAGAATGATACTTTTTATCACATTTTTATCTTATAAGAGTATAAAATCCTAATATTAACATTAAAACAATATGGTATAAAGACTTTTTTAAGAAATGAATGGTAAACTGCTCACATGATCCAAAATAAGAATAACTTATCTGGACGCTTTTATTTAAGGAGAAAGAATGAAATTAGGAAAATTAAGTCTAGTAGCTGTATTGGCTCTTGGAACAAGCGCGTTTGCTATCGATAACGTAAAAGTAAACGGTGAAGCTAAGCTGTGGTATCAAACATCAGAATTTTCTGGACAAGGTGCTGGTGCAACCACATCACAAGATTTTTTTGATCATAATACTAATTCAGTGGCTGAGGTGAAATTGAGCGTTGGTGCAACTGCAGATTTGTTACAAAATCTTAGTGCTGGTGTAAAAATGACTGCCCTTACAACACTTGGTCTTGAGAACAATCTTGTAGGTGCAGTACCTGCAGCTAAATTTACGAGCGCTGGAACATCTGCTGGAGCTGCTCAGTTAGATGATCAATCATGGGTAGAAGAAGCTTACTTGGCTTACACAATGGGTAAAACAACAGCTAAAATTGGTCGCCAAGCATTAAGTACGCCGCTTGCATTTACAGAAAACTGGAACGTTGTTGACAATACATTTGAAGCAGCTGTTTTGTTAAATAATGACCTTCCTGATACAACATTGGTTGGTGCATGGGTTGGAAAACATAATGGTGTAGGCTTACTTCAGCCAACTGCAGGTCGTGGAACTACAGTAGCTTATAGTGGTGATTTCAGCACATTTGCAACAGATGGTGCGTATGCATTTGCTGCTGTAAATAAATCAATTCCAAATACTACACTACAAGCTTGGTATTATGATGTTGTTCAGGTTGCTGATGCGTATTGGTTACAAGCTGATGCAAAAGTTATGGACATGGTTAATGTTGGTGTTCAATATGCAGGTATGGATCCGAAACTTGCATCAAGCGGAACTTCAGATAGAAGCACTGATGTGCTTGCAGTTAAAGCTGCTGTTGATGTTGCGGGTGTAAATCTTTATGCAGCATATTCAACTGTTGGTGCTGGTACTTTAGGATTTGCAAACGTTGCGACGGGTGATAAATCAAGCGTGTATACTGCACTTGGTAGTGTTTACATGGATGGTGAGATCGCTGCGGCGCCGGATACTGATACATGGAAAATCGGTGCTTCTACTAAAATGGTTCCGGGTGTATCATTGTCTGCAAGTTATGCGCAAGCAGAAACGGGTAGCAATGGTGGAACAGCAGGTGCTATAGCAGGGGCTAGTACTCTTAATACTGATTTCACCGCATGGGACGTTATTGCCAATACTAAAGTTGGACCACTTGACGTGACAGCTATCTATACTCAGTTTGATAAAGATGTTAAAGCAACAGATACAACTGATAAAACAACAGATACTCTCCGTATTATTGCTTCTTTGAAATTCTAAGAAGTTCTTTCTCCTCAGGGCCTTCGGGCCCTTGTTATTCTTCTTAAATAAAGCTTTCGCGCTAGAATTCGTCACTCTAGCGCACTTCTTCTACTTGATTTTTTT
>JAUYSQ010000021.1 GCA_030696285.1 Sulfuricurvum sp.
CCACCAATAAAGTATATAATTCTGCCAAAAAACAGACTCCTAACTACGTGCAGCAACTCACGTCACGCTTGTTTAAAGAGAGTTAAAATAGGAATTTGAAATGATTAGTAATTATCTAACCTACACCCCAACATTGGATGAGCGGGTATGGATTGCCCCCTCTGCCGATGTGATCGGACGCGTAAAGATGGGAGAAGACGTCAGCATTTGGTTCGGATGCGTCGTACGCGGGGATGTCCATTTTATCACCATCGGGGATCGAAGTAACATCCAAGATTTGAGTATGGTACACGTCACCCACCACAAACGTGACGATATGAGTGATGGTCATCCCACCATCATCGGTAATGATGTCACCGTCGGCCACCGTGTTATGCTGCACGGCTGTACTATCGAAGATGCCTGTCTCATCGGAATGAGCGCTACAATCCTCGACGGTGCCGTAATCGGCAAAGAATCTATCGTAGGTGCAGGCTCATTGGTCACTAAAAACAAAATATTTCCTCCCCGCTCACTCATCATGGGAAGTCCTGCAAAAGTCGTTCGGGAACTGAGTGATGAAGAAGTCGCCGAACTGTATGCTTCAGCACGCCGTTATGTAAGCTTCAAAGAAAATTACCGCGCCCCGAATGTTTGAATTTAACCTCGTTGTTTCGGCCGATATCCTCGGCATTATCGCTTTTGCTCTGAGCGGTTTTTTGATCGGAGTACGTCACAAACTTGACTTGCTCGGACTCGTTATTTCTTCCTCTATTACTGCCCTTGGCGGAGGAATCGTTCGTGATGTCATTTTAATGCGCACCCCTTTTGCTTTTAATGAATATTATCCTGCCATTACAGTTTTCGCTACCATTTTTATCGCTTTACTGTTTCGCCGCCATCTGCGTGAAGAGCTGGAGCGTCAATGGCTTTTTGTACTAAGCGATACTATCGGACTGGTCGCTTTTAGTATTACCGGAGCACTGCTCGCGATTGAGCACGATTTTAATTTTTTTGGTGTTATTATCCTAAGCTTTCTCACGGCCGTAGGCGGTGGGGTATTGCGTGATACGATGATCAACCAAGTTCCCTCCGTCCTCATCAGTGATTTCTACGGCTCTATCGCATTGATCGTCGCGATATTGCTGCTCGTTGCACATTCTCTTTGGGGTATTCAACCCCTTAGTGTTGCCCTTATCGCAACGTTTGCTATTGGCTTACGACTTTTAGCCTACACCAAACAATGGCACTTACCCAAACTCAATATGGAAAATCAATGAAACTTTTTTGGAAAATCACCCTCACCTTAATCATTCTCGGAGGAGTGGATATCGGTCGTTACGCCGTTTATCCCGACATTGCAGCACTCAAGGAGGATCGTCCTGTTCCCACTGCTTTTATGGAATACCGAGAAGCACAATGGGCAGATGAAAACCGTGATATGCACATCACCCACAAATGGGTCAGCATGAAAAACATCTCTCCGAACATTATAAAAGCGGTCTTGATCGGGGAAGATGACGGTTTTTGGAAACATGACGGATTTGATGTCAAAGGGATGGAGAATGCCATCGAGCGAAGTATCAAAAAAAAGACGTTAGCAGGCGGAAGCACCATCAGTCAACAGCTCTCCAAAAACCTCTACCTCTCGCCGAGCAAAAATCCCGTCCGTAAGATCAAAGAGGCAATCATTACATGGCGTATTGAGAATACCCTCTCCAAACGCCGTATTTTAGAGATCTATCTTAATGTCGCTGAATGGGGTGACGGAATTTTCGGGATTGAAGCAGCAGCACGTCATTATTACCATAAAAGTGCCAAAGACCTCACCGCACGTGAGGCATCACGTCTCGCTGCCGTACTCCCAAATCCTATTAAATACAATGCAACAGGCAATCAAAAATACGTCAAAAATCGAGCTCGTATTATCTACAAAACTATGCAACGCCGTGGGGTCATACAGTCCATTTATAGAGAAGTGATGACACCATCGAAAAAAGAGGAAGCGCCAATCGAATCCTCAGAAAGTAATAGCTCATTAGAATCTCTTTTTGATACCGCTGATACAGCAGTAAAAAACAGTGAAGTCCCTGTGAGTGAGGGAAATACGGAGCCCTCTGTTTTCATGAGAGATGAGGGAAATGTATCGCAGTAGTTTTTATAAGCGTATCCGCGACAAAATACTCCATGCAATGAGGGATCCAATCGCAATCAAATAGGCTGGAGAGTACGGATCACCGCTGAATTCTACAATAGATGTCATCAAAGCAGGAGTAATTCCCCCGACGATACCTGCAGCACTCCCTAAAATCAATGCCGTAAACGATGCGCGGTATCCATGATGATCGAGGGCATGCACGACTGCTGAAAATATCGGTGCCTGATAGGCGCAAAGCAAGACAACCATAACAGAAGTTGCTGCTAACGCTCCATAAAATCCACCGTGAACCATCGCATACAGCAGAGGAAAGATCGTTACTGAAGTAGCAATCGACGCCATTTTCATAACGCGCAGTGAGCTTAATTTATCGGCTACCATTGCCATAGTCGGGATAAAAATTACCCCTAAGACAATCGAAATTGTGTTTATAGTTCCTGCATCGGATTTATTTAACCCCGCACTTGCTTCGAGCCAAATGGGAAGATAGATAAAAAGGGTGTAATAAAACATCCAAATCACCGATGCAACGACCAAAAATTTGCCAAAAAGTTTTTTGTGATGTTTAAAAATTTCCACAAGGGGAATCGTTTTGTCTTCTTGTGGTTGATAGTTGTCGGTAAGATTTCGGCGTAGATATACCCCGGCTGCGGCAATCACAATACTCAAGAAAAACGGAATTCTCCATCCCCACTCCCCCATCGCATCCTCACCCAGATACCAGAGCAATCCTCCGCACAATGCGGAACCCAATGCCATACCGATTTTTGCCCCTACCGAAACAAAAGAGCCATAGAGATTTTGACGGTTTGGGCTGGACTGTTCGACGAGATAGACAATAGAACTGGCATACTCGCCACCCACAGAGAGCCCCTGAATCATCCGTAGAGCTACGAGCAATATCGGAGCCATTATCCCGATTTGGGCATATGTGGGCAAAAAACCGATCAAAAATGTGGGCAATGCCATCAACATAAGCGACGCCATCAGCGCAAAACGACGCCCTACCCGATCGCCAATATGTCCAAAAACGGCAGCTCCAACAGGACGCATAATCATCCCTGCAGCAAACGCTCCAAAAGAGCCCAATAAAGAGAGAAAAGGATCCTCGGAAGGGAAAAAGAGTTTCCCCATCATAACGGCTAAAAAACCGATAAGGGCAAAATCGTAATACTCGATCACATTACCGATAATACCTGCAGCAATGATGCGTTTTTTAGACCCGATCAAACGATCCATCCGCCGCCAAGCAATTTATCGCCATCGTAAAAAACACCTGCTTGACCGGAAGCCACGCCCAAAACCGGTTCATGCAGTTCCACAGTAGCATGATCATCTTCAATCACAACATGACATCGCACAGCAGTCGTACGATAACGAAGTTTTACTTCACAGTCAAACTCACGTCGATTATCAAACATATTAACATTTTCCAGGACAACTTTGTGACACTCAAGCGCTTCTCTTGGCCCCACGACGATTTGATTCGTATCGGGTTTGATCTCGACCACAAAATGGGGGTCATGGGCACCGTGTACACTGAATCCCTTACGCTTTCCGATAGTGTAGTGCATATACCCCTTATGCTTGCCAACGACTTTTCCCTCAAGGTTTAGCACGTCCCCTTCGACATCAACATTGACATACGGCTTCAACACATCGGCATACGTTGTCTCGACAAAACAGATTTCACTCGATTCCCCTTGCGACGCAAACGATTCGAGGCCTTCAATACCTGCTGCATACGCTTTGATATCCACTTTGTGTTTTTCACCCAGTGGAAATAAAAGACGCGGTACTAATTTAGGATCGATGTAAAAGAGAAAATAACTTTGATCTTTAGTGTCATCTTCTGCCATGAGAAGATACTGCCCGTCATGACGGATGTAATGCCCTGTTGCCACATACTGGGCACCAATGGAATCTGCAAATTCTACCATAGCTCCAAATTTGATGTTACGATTACAAAGCGCACATGGGTTGGGAGTTTTTCCCTCTTTATACGTTTCGATAAAAGGGGTGAAAACTTTTTCATTAAATTGTTCTTGCAAATCCAAAATATTAAGCTTCACTCCCGCAAAATCAGCTGCTCTCTGAGCCCGTGCCTGATGAATCTCGTGGTAGCCGGGCTTGGAATGGAGTTTCATATAAACACCCTCTACTTCATACCCTTGCTCTTTGAGCAAAAGAGTTGAGACAGTCGAATCTACCCCTCCGCTCATACCAATCAAAACTTTTTTCATATACTGCTCCCCTCTATCCCGCAACGATCCGTTACATAAGATGAGAGAGACTGATAATATTTTGTATTATCCAGCCCCTCTTTTTCTAAATCCGCCATTTGTGCTCTCAACGATTTTTCAATCTCTGCCATCACAAAATTCAGATCATCGCTCAGCGTAATTAAATCAATATCGTGCGGATCGATCATCCCCTCTGCCAATAACTTGGTTCGGATAAATTCCATCAAAGGGGCATAAAATTCTGTTCCGATCACAAACAGACGAACTCCCCATACTTTACGTGTTTGAATCAGCGTCAGGGCTTCAAACATCTCATCCAGTGTTCCAAAACCGCCCGGAAAAATAACGTATGCCATCGAATACTTCACCAACATCACCTTACGCGAGAAAAAGTAGTCAAAACTCCGCCCTTTGGTGATATACGGGTTGGGCTGCTGTTCGGCTGGAAGTTCGATATTCAACCCTATGGACTCCACATCTTCATGCGTAAAAGCACCGCGATTGGCTGCTTCCATTACTCCTGGACCACCGCCCGTAATGACATTGTATCCCTTCGCACCAAGCATATCTGAGAGTTCCATCGCTTGAGCATAATAGGGGTGATTTTCGTCCACACGGGCACTTCCGAAAATGGTTACCGATGGTCCTAAATCCCCGAGTTCATCAAATCCTTGGACAAAATCGGCAATTATTTTAAAGACACTCCATACGTCCGCTGATTTGATATCTTTAACGTAACGGCTGCTGGGGTACTCCTTTTTTCTCCCATGATGTTGAGGCATACCTATCCTTTTAGCTTTGTCAATCGGTCGCGCTTACTCCCGATTGAGGTGATTTGAACGCCAAAGTTTCCATCGACAATAACCACTTCACCTTGCGCAATTACATTATCATCTACCAAAATATCCAAAGGATCATTGGCCAGCTGATTAAGCTCGATAACCGAACCGATATCCATGCTCAAAACATCTTTTAATAACATTTTTTTCTTACCGATACGAACTCGAACCGGAAGCTTGACATCTAAAATCAAACCAATGTTTTTCATTTCAGACTCATCAAGCTTACGCGGAGGGAATGAAGCATCATCCATTACGGGAGAAGTATCATTTTTACTCATATAAGTAGACTCATTCATTTTAGGAGCTCCTTCTAATGCTTCAAGAATAGTCGCATCAATCGCCAACATAATCAATGATTTCATATCGCCCAAAGCAAATGTAAAAACGTACATTTTAACAAAAGGATCAATATCAATGTCACCGTCATCGGCAATAAAAAGTGCATTATCGGTTTTAATCGAAAATTTTGGAAGTTCTTTTTGAGAAGAGAGGGTGGTGCTCATGGAACCTGTGATGTTGGAAGCAATCTCTTTCAGTGCGTCGAGATCTTCATCATTCATCTCCATTTTTCCCTCGCCTTCACCCCCGATCATCATATCTCCTAATGCGGTAGCAAGCATAGGAGGAACCATAATCATAGCCTTTCCGGATGCTGCACCGCTAAAGCTCAGACGAACGCACGCGATCGGAGGGATCACGTTGTTGATAATCGAAATATTTTCGGCCTCTTTAAAAACAATTGAAGGTGTTTGACCCGTCAATCCCTCAATAGTCGCTGCTGCTTCTTGGGAAAATAGTCCTGCTAGATCACTCATTCTTCACCCCGTTCATACTCATTATGAGTTTTAATAATCTCTTTTGCACCGTTAATACGCGCTTTTCGTTTTAATTCAAACTCTTTGAGCGCTCGCTTAACCGCATCTTTTTCCGTATCAATCATTTTTGTAATTTGAACCGATTTTCGAAAACGTCGCAGCCCCATCTGGGCAACGAAACGTTCTTTCCCATCCACACTCACACTCACCACATCATTGGCTGGCAGATTGAGACGGAGAATATCCCCTTCTTCAATATCCAGCAATTCATGAAGGCTCAGCTCCGCATATCCCAAATTTACCTCTACGTTTACATGGGCTCCGCCTAAAAGAACATGGAGCTCTTGATTCCGGCTTTTCTTTGAGTTGGTTTCATTGAGCATCAAATCACGGCTGGCCAATTTTGGTAAAACAGGCTCCAGCGCAATAACGGGATAACAAATGTTCATCATCCCTGAACTGTGCCCGATGATGATCTCCATCACGACCATCACAACAATTTCATTTTGGGCAACGATTTGAACCACATTCGGGCTTGATTCTTTCGATTCTACCTGAGGGTAAAGGTCTATGACAGGGCCCCACGCTTCACGTAATGTTGCCATCATCACCCGTAAAATAGTCTCAAATAAGGAGAGTTCGATGTCGGAAAACTCCCGATTGGCTTCGAAAGGCTCTCCCTTCCCTCCCAAAATCCGATCCAGCATCGGAAATGCGATAGAGGGATTGATCTCTAAAACCCCATTTCCTTCCAGCGGTTTCATCGAAAAGACGTTGAAACTCGTCGGATTGGGAAGCGACATCAAAAATTCCCCGTAGGTCATCTGATCGACAGAGTGAAGCTGTATCTCGACAATAGAACGCATAATGGCCGAAATTTGGGATGAAATGGAGCGTGCCATCTTGTCATGGATTCCACGAAATGCTCTTAACTGCTCTTTGGAAACACGGTTGGGACGTTTAAAATCATACAGCGTAATCTGACGATTAGGGAAAAGATTTTCCTCTTCCGTATCAAGAGAAACATCTCCCTCGTCGTCTACAACATCCAGCAGTGCATCAATCTCTTCTTGAGATAAAATATCAGCCATCTTTTACCCCCCTACCGTTTCTTTAATACGTCGAATAACCGATTTATGAATTTGTGAAATACGTGATTCGGTAATATTGACAATCTCGCTAATCTCTTTGAGGGTGAGTTCTTCAAAATAATAGAGCTGAATAATGATCTGCTCACGATCATCAAATCCCATTAAAACCTCTTTTATCACATCAACAAGCTCTTCATGCTCCATACGCTCCAGCGTTCCGCCCTCAAACTCATCTCCCAGCTGATCGTCCAATGGCAAAACCGTATAAATATCTGATGCCAGCCTTGCCTCATGAATTTTATGCGCATCTATTCCTAATATCTCTGCCAGTTGACCATCCGTCGGTTCGGCATCAAATTTTGCCAAGTGACGTTCGATCGCACAATCGATCTCTTTGATAAGGCGACGGCTGGAGCGGCTCACCAAATCAAGAGAACGCAAATAATCCAGCATTGCACCATAGACACGGGTTTTTGCGTACCCCCAAAACGAATCATTTTGGGCTTCATCGTAGCGACGTGCAAGCTTAACCAGTTCCTCGGTACCAATCGCACACAAATCCATATAATCGATCGAACTGGGAAGCCGTTCTTTCAGACGAAACGACATCGCCTTGACTGCGGGGAGATATTGAATCGCGAGCTGATCTTCACGGTGTTTTAGCTCTTGAGTATACACACCTGCACCACTCATGTTTTCACCTGATCAGTGTCACTTAACAATTCAGCTTTATGGGAATAGTACGCATCGATAAATTGTTCACGACGGTTAATCTCGCGTACATAATTATCCAAACTTTTCTCATGAGACTGCTTGGGAAACGAATGGGACTTGATCCCCAATGTTTGAAAATAGAACCCAATGCACAAATGGGCAAAAAGATAGAAGAAGACGGTAATCAAAATCACCAATCCTAAAAAATTTTCAGCAGATGTCGATTGTAATATCCCAAATACGATACCAAAGAGAAATCCCTGTACCGTCAAAAAAGAGACAAAATTCGAACCGCGCATTATAAACCTTCTAGGAATATCAAAAGTGTTCCATTAAACGCTTAAATAAGCCGCCAAGTCCACTCTCCTGTGGAGTAGCCAGCACATTTCGTTCCAATTTCTTAGCAATTTTCTTTACAATCATCTCCAGCTCTTTTGCAGGGGTAGACATCGGAAATTCACGCGTATACAATGCCCGTTTTTTGACACTGATAGAAACTTTTGGATCTGCCGAAATAGGTCCTAAAAAATTAAGCCGTAATTGATCACCAATATTAACGAGAGCGACCTTTTGGATTTTCTCAAACAATGCCGATGCTTCCTGAGCATTACGAACCTGATTCATAATCACATGAATCTCATCGCGAAGACGCGACGTAATTTTGATCGTTGCGTACGCATCCGTAATGGCAGCAGGATCCGGAACCGTTACGACAATCACATCATCGCATGCCCGTAAAAAAAGCTGTATATGCTCCCCGATTCCCGCACCTGTATCGATGATCATTACATCCAAATCATCCAGTACATGCGCATTGTCCATAAAGCGTTCAAACAATCCGGATGAAGCGTATTTCAAAATCTCCTCGCCGCTCTCTCCAGGGATCAATACCAAATTTTTTTCAATCGGAACCAATATCTCCTCAACCGTTGCCTCACCCCTGAGAACATGAAGAATGTTTTTTTTGATTTTTACATTGAACATAACATCGAGGTTGGCAAGTCCGATATCCGCATCAAAAATTCCCACTTTTAACCCATGCTTTGCCATAACATGCGCCATATTGGAGCTAATTGTACTTTTACCCACTCCCCCTTTACCGCTCGTGATCGCAATAAAACGGGTTTTT
Organism: Sulfuricurvum sp.; assembly: GCA_030696285.1. GTDB lineage: Bacteria > Campylobacterota > Campylobacteria > Campylobacterales > Sulfurimonadaceae > Sulfuricurvum. The sequence continues at coordinate 8,972 of JAUYSQ010000021.1, forward strand.
TTAGGCGTTACCTGCGAATTTTGTTTGACCAGCGCTTCGAGTTTTGCAGCTTGATGAATCATAAGTTCTCACCTTTATGAAACCCGTTTAGTAAACAATCGATTAAAAAATCACTGCTGGATACAACCAAATCTTCCGGAACCTCTTGCCCTATTGAAAAATAGCTGATCGGTACTTTCGTTTCATAGACCAATGAAAAAATATTTCCAAACCCGCGTGTCTCATCGAGCTTTGTAAACATCATCGTGTCAATCCCTAAGGGAGCAAAATTTTCATACGTTGCCATTAAATCTTCAAACTTGATGGAACTTGGCAGCACCAATACCACGTCTACGCTGTAGTCTGTCTCATTCGAACGCAAACATTCATAAATTTTTTCAATTTTCCCCTTATCGTACGGAGACGAGCCCATCGTATCGATTAAGATATAATCACTGTAACGCAACGCATTGAGGGCATTCGAAAATTCAGGAGGATCGACCACCGTCTCAATCCCAAGCTTCATCATTCGCGCATACTGCATCAGCTGCTCCACCGCACCGATACGATACGTATCTAATACAACCAGTCCTACTTTGTACTTTTTATCCAGAAAATAGGAATAACGAGCAGCAAGCTTGGCTATAGAGGTCGTTTTCCCCACTCCGGTAGGGCCTACGAGCATAACCACTTTTTTACTTCCTGCTTTGGGAACGCTCTCAATGCGAACAGGGATCATCTTTCGCAGCAATGTTTGAAAATAACGTTTGACGGTTTCGGAATTTTCCCGCATTTTTGCGGGCATATGCTCAAGAGTAAGCTGCATAATTTCATCCAAATGCTCTTGCTTCATCCCGCTGGTACGCGCCAAACGGTAAATTTCGGCAAATTCGGGAGGAATAGTAACACTATTTTTTGGGGCTTTTTCATCCCAAAACATATTTTGGATAAGCTTTACTTTATCCCCAAGCTTTTCAATTTCATTTTTAATTTTTTTAAGATCGTCATTTTGAACGTTTAGCGGTACACTCTGGGGTGAGCGTTCCTCGTCGGTCACTGCCGCAATTTTTGAGATTTGTTTTGCCGCTTCAGAAATATTATAAAGAACATCATTGCTTTTTTGAGCCAGAGGACGCTGTTGTGTCAATGGTTCTCGCGGTTTAGGGGTGACTTTTAAAACACCCTCTTCAACACCCACCACAATCTCATACAAAGCACTTTTTCCGAGTGATTTTTTTTGTATCTCACGGGTTTCGATAAGCATCGCATCCTCACCCACTTCCAGCTGTGCTTTTTTCAGTGCTTCCGCAGGGGTTGTACCGCTAAACGTTAAGATTTTCATATTGTCTCCGAAAAGTGCGATGCATGCTCCGCAAAGGGATTTTGACACTGGGACGTCCATTCCAATGGGGATGGGGAACGCTTAGTTCCGGATAATTCACACGCCGATTATCAAAAAATATCATATCCAAGTCCAATGTACGAGGGGCATTGGGAAAACTCCGCTTGCGTCCAAAACGATTTTCTATTCTCCACAACAACCGCAATAATGCTCTGGGCTGAAGTGATGTAGCAATCTCAATCACCGTATTGTAAAAATCGGCTTGCTCTGTGTATCCAAAAGGGGGATTTTTTAAAATTACCCCGCTTTGGACTCTTTGAAGCTGAGAGAGGCGGCTCAAATAAATCCACAAATGATCTAAGCGTCGTCTAACATCGCCCACATTTCCTCCGACTCCCAAAACAACTGAAAATCGAAATCTTTTATCGTCTCGAATGTTCTTTGGAAACATCCGATTGATAAAAACAACGTGTCGATCATCCAATTTTCGAGACAGAGGCATTTTTATGCTTGTGTCGTATCCTGCTGAGCTTGACGCATTGCTTGAATTTCACTCAAAATCTGCATCATACCCACCATAGCCAAATGGTATCCGAAGGGTCCAAAACCGATAATAGACGATGTACACGCAGGAGCTGTCATGCTTTTTTGACGAAACTCTTCACGACGGTAAATGTTGCTGATGTGCACTTCGATTGTCGGAATGTTTACCGCACTGATCGCATCACGAATCGCAATCGATGTGTGTGTGTACGCTGCCGGATTAATGATAATTCCATCAACATCCCCGTAACATTCTTGAATACGGTCAACGATCTCTCCCTCGAGATTACTCTGATAAAATTCAATTTCCACGCCGTTTTGCCCTGCAAAATCTTTCATTTGCGCATGAATTTGCTCTAAGCGCATTGGACCGTATACTTGCTGATCTCGAACACCGAGCATATTGAGATTTGGACCTTGGATTACCGCTATTTTCATACAAAAACCTTAATTTAACTTTTAAAGGTTGATTATACGCGGTAGTAGATTATAAGGAACTAAAAAGTGGTTTTTTAGGTATTGGAGTCTAAACTTCACTCACCAAAACTATAATACTTTTCAAAAAAGGTCTATTTGTGACGATCCTTCTCGCTGACACCATTTTCACCCCCGATACCATTTTACGGGATCATGGGATCGTATTTGAACGCACCATCATAGCCATTGCTCCCAACGAAGAACTTCGAAACCAATACGGCGAAATGTGTGAAGAGCTGGGAAGCGGCTCGGTAATTATGAGCGGTCTCATCAACTCGCATGTCCATCTCGAATTTAGCGCCAACCGTTCACAGCTCACCTACGGCGGTTTTATGCCGTGGCTTTCCAGTGTTATTGCCAAACGTGATGAACTGGTAAACGAGTGTGACTCTGAGTGCATGAAACACGCCGCGCAAGAGATGCTAGAGAACGGCATCACTGCATTTGGAGCGGTTAGCTCGTATGGATTTGATCTGGAAGCGTGCGCAACAGCTGCTCAAAAGGTGGTTTATTTCAACGAACTTATCGGTTCGGATCCCCTCATGGCGGATGCGCTGTACAAAGATTTTCAAGAACGCCTTTTTGCCTCTGCCCAAATACAACGCGAAGGTTTTTATCCCTCAATCGCCATCCACTCCCCCTACTCTGTCCATCGCGTTCTCATCAAAAAAGCCCTGCAATACGCACACAAAAATGCTATTAGAGTCACAGCACACTTTATGGAAAGCCCCAGTGAACGCCAATGGCTCGATGAAAACAGCGGAGATTTCCAGCCGTTTTTTCAAAACTTCCTCAAACAAAACAGTGCTGCCAATACCGCTCTGGAATTTTTGAGTTATTTTCAAGAGGTTCCGACCCTCTTTACC
>JAUYSQ010000213.1 GCA_030696285.1 Sulfuricurvum sp.
CGTGGACGTAACCGACCTTCTAGAAGTCTTGTGTATGTTCCGTGGTTTGATGAAAAAGTGTACATCAACAAAGTCTGTCTCGATGCGACTTGTCCGATAAGCAAACAAACTGACTTTAAAAAATGTGCGGTCAAGGTGTATAAGGCGTAACGATGGCAAAAGATAAATTGCCCCCATTGAATGAACGCCGCCGTTTTTTGCTCCAAACCCTTCAGGGGATTGGGCTAGCGACACTCGGTGCGTTGACATGGAGTGCGTATATTGACGAGGCAAGTGCCTCGGCGTTGGTTTTACGCCCTCCGGGAGCACGTGTTGAAGAAGATTTTTTGTCGATGTGTATTCGATGCGGATTGTGTGTGAATGCGTGTCCGTATGATACGCTTAAGCTGGCACGTGCAGGGGATAATGTCCCTGTAGGGACTCCGTATTTTACAGCACGTGAAATACCGTGTTATATGTGTAAGGATATTCCGTGTGTTCCGCCATGTCCTACGGGAGCTTTGGATGCCTCTTTAGTCTCTAAAATGGCTAAGGGCGGACAACCTGAATTTGATATCGGTATGGCAAAAATGGGTGTAGCTGTCATTGATTCCGATCAATGTATTGCATTTTGGGGTGTTCAGTGTGATGCGTGTTATCGAGCGTGTCCGTTGATCAATGAAGCGATTATTATCGATCAATCTCGTAATGATCGAACCGGAAAGCATGCCCTTATGGTTCCGCGTATTGTTGGAGATGTTTGTACCGGATGCGGACTGTGTGAAAAAGCGTGTGTGACCGAAAAAGCATCTATTTTTGTCTTGCCACTTGAAATTGCCAAAGGGAAAGCCGGAAGCAATTACATCAAAGGGTGGGATGAAAAAGATGAAGGTCGTCTCAAGAATCAAAAAGGGGGCGGTGACATTACCCATACCCCTACGAGTGCTAAAAAGCCGATCGATTATCTCAATAGCGAGGAGTTCTGATGACGTGGTTGTTTAAACACCGATTTTTGATTCTTCGTCGTTTGACTCAAACGTTGATGATGGTTCTCTATTTTGGGGCGCATGCTTGGGGCTGGAAAATGCTCG
>JAUYSQ010000031.1 GCA_030696285.1 Sulfuricurvum sp.
TAGTGACTTTTACTGACAACCACAAGCATTTTGAGGTTGATGATGACGAAACGGATAAATTGCCAAATTTTGCAGGTGCGCATCGCTCGAGCAAATTTTCCAGGGATCATTGCATTATTGAATTTAGAGTTTTTCGCAAAATTCAATTCTTCGGGTTTTACTGCCATTTTTTCTCCTTAATATTACTTTTTATACGCGCCAATACGCGCGCAATTATATTTATTCTGGAATTACTTTCCAGAACGGTTTTAGTTTTGCTTTATAGATAAACAAGAAGTGAAGGATATGCTTGATCCAGTGACCCGCCAAACCGATCTCACCGAACGTGTACTCTGTATCACGTCCTGTCCCCGGATATTTGTCATAGTCAGGAACAACCGGATAAACCGTCATAGCAGCTGCTTGACCGTCTAACCAACCTTTACCGGCGGAGGCAACACATGCCGCTCCCATTTCTGCCATAGAGGCTTCATGCAAGTGAGCACCTGACCCTTTGGTAATCAAATCACACACGCTGTGCGCAACCGCTTTTCCGATAATACCACTTGGCATTCCGGTACGTGGAGGAGTCGGGTTAATGACTGTCCCATTCGGCGATTTAGCAGGTTTTGAGATAATGTGCGGAGGTGCGAAAGCGATCCCTGCCGCAAAAAGATTTTTGTAGGTCGGATTTTGGTAAGTTCGAGGCCAATCAGACGCTTTCCACTCTTCGTACGGCTTAGGAGTATAGTTGGCATCAACTTTCATAAAGCCGTTTGGAGCAAATACGGTATCCGTAATATCTTCACCTGCTTTATTATACGCCTTAAGACCAACGCCTGCGAATGGTGGAATCAACATTGAAAAATCAAACGTTTCTTCCCCCATAGAGCCATCAAGAAGTTCATACGAAACTTTCCCTTTTTCAACTTTATTGACATGCGCACCAGTAATATAATCAACGTCACGTTCTGCAAAAAGAGACTCGGTGAAAATACGGCTGCTAACAACGTAACCGCCCACGCTCATGTGCAAGCCGCCCATACCGAAGTCACCCATGAATGATTCGTTAGAGATCCATTTGATATCGGCCATATCACGAAGACCTGCTTTACGGATCTCATGCTCAACGTTGAAAATGTATTCAAACGCCGCACCCTGACACGTACACATACCGTGACCCGTACCGATTAGAATTTTTTGACGCTGACCTTTACGCATTTTTTCCATAAGCTTTTGAAGCTCATGCGATGCATGTTCAGCATGATCGGCCGTACATACAGAAACCGTATGCTCACCAAGCTGTGAACCCTCACCCAACCCAGGGGTTGCCCCGAAATTCAGTTTTGGTCCTGTAGCATTGATCAAATAATCATACGTCATCTCTTCGGTTTGACCCGCTTTTCCTTGACCGGTATATTCGAATGTAACAAACGGCTTATCGCTGCTGGCATTTCCCTCAGGATTAAGACTCACTGCTTTGGCTTGCTTATACGTAATTCCTGCTTTTGCGTAAACGGGAGCAAGATCAAAAGTAACCTCTTCTTTACCCATTTGGCCGACACCGACCCAAATATTTGAAGGAATCCAGTTCCATTTTGCGTTAGGTGTAACGACTACCACCTCATGATCACGTCCTAGCCAATCGGCAGCAAACGTTGCTGCAGTATGTCCGGCAACCCCGCCACCGAGAACAACTAATCTTGCCATTACTTCTCCTTATAACTTAAATTCCATAAAAGGGGATTATAATCCTATTACGTCACAATCGTATCACATCCTTAATTCAACCCTTATAATTTAGAGTAAAATTTTAATAACAGCGAGTAATGTTACTTTTTTACTCAAATCAATTTAAAAACTGCATTACAGTTTTCTCCCAAACCCATATATTTTTTATCGATTATTACGAAAGAGCATTTGACACATAAATCAATAATTAAAATGATATATTTAACTTTAAATTATATTTTTCTCTCTTTGTTTAGAGGTGCAAACCCTCATACTTATAATGCGTGCTGGAATCTTGATGCGTATCAATGATTATCTCTACGGTAACACCTATAATCTTAAATCTTTTCAAAGGAGTATCTGTGAGCTGGATTTTATACATCCATATTCTCGCCGCATGTGCGTGGATTGGCGGCAGCATTGTCCTCTTTGGATTGGGACTTTTTTTAAAAGATAAATCAACACAAGATGTAGTATACAGTGCTATTGGTCCCTTTTATGGTTATTTCGAGACGGGATGGCTTTTGATTTTAATTGTAACGGGATTTCTGCTTGGAGAGTATTATCAGCTGTTTTCATTGATTGGAAATGATACCGGCTTGCTTGCTTATTATGTCACAACTAAAATGGTGTTGGTATCAGCTCTTTCTCTGGCGACGCTGATCCATTTATACATAGCATTCTCTACCCATCAAAAAATACGCTCTTTACGTCAAAAACTCCTTTCTCGCGGAGGATCATTGGCTATTTTCGTCCTCAACCTCGCCATATTATGGGTTGCGATGAACATTCGAACACTTTTATAACAGGAGAAACCTATGATAACGATACCACATGATGCACTAAAAATTGAAGTTGAAGGGTCGACGGTCGATTTCATCGTATTTGAAGACGATGGATTAACCTACTATGCGTTTGATACATCACGCTGCCCCCCTCCTGAACCGATGGTCAATGCAATGGCAGGATTACGTCTGATCGATGCACCGGAGAAACGGCTTATTATGGTCAATCATAAAATGCCGATGGGTCTTTTTGATAAAATGCAAGATGATTTTGAGATTGATTCATGTATCCGAGAAGATGGTTTAGCCGAAGTCGTGTTTGCATTCAAAGGTTCTGTCAATTTAAATGACCCCCGTTACAGTGCAAAGTGCCACGGATAACGAATCGTGAAAATTTCGAGTAACTTTGCCCCTCCGCTGGGGATCATTTCTCCGTTTTTCATTACCGGAGTTCTTTTTTATATCCTCAGTATCGTAGGGCTTTTTACCCTCGAATCTCACATCTCATGGCTTGATCTTCACTGGATTGGCTTTGTCCATACGTATCTGATCGGCTTTGTGATGCTTGTCATTATCGGCGCAATGGCACAGCTGCTCCCTGTCGTATTGGAAAGAGGGCATTGTTGTGTCGGATTTTATCCCATAATTTTTACTTTCATTTCTTTGGGTACACTCCTCTTGCTGATAGGATTTTTGGCCTATCCTCTTCTCCTCTCGTATGGAGGGCTCATTATCGTACTGGGATTTGCTATCTTTGGAATCGAGCTGATACTGACGGGCAAGGACGGCTTATGGCGAAGTCTATCGACGCGTGCCGTGAGCTTTGCCATACTGTTTTTAACCATCGGAACGGTATTGGGATGGATTATGACGCTGGGGCTTGCAGGAACGCTGGAGATGGATCCCTCACATCTAATTGATGTCCATGCTATGACGCTATTAGCAGGAGGGGTGATGCTCATCCTGATCGGTTTAGCTCAAATACTCTTGCCGATGTTTGGTTTGGCACACGGCTTTGATACAAAACCGGCAGTTTGGGCGTTTGGTTTGATCGTTTTTGGAGTGGTACTGTATCTTAGCGGTGAAATCATTGCTTCAGATACGGTGCAAACTCTCGCAATGGTTTCGATTCTCTTTGCGGTAGGTGCCCATAGTGTACAAGTGGTCATGATAGCCCGAAAAAAAGGACGCCGCGAGTATGATATTTGGTTTCGCTCGTTGGCAGTAGCCTATCTCTCCCTGGTACTGTCGCTTGGTTGTTTTATTTTCGCACTGATGGGCGGAGACGATCGGGCATGGCTACTCTCTGGCTGGTTATTCGGTATCGGTTTTTTAGGATTTATGATCACCGGACATTTGTATAAAATCATCCCCTTTTTAGTATGGTTTGAGAGATTCAGCCCCTTGGTCGGGAAACAAAAAGTACCGATGCTGCATCAAATGGTTCCTAAGCGCAGTGCAGATTTTCAATGGGGGTATTCGAGTGTCGGACTGTTTGTTGCAGCCCTTTCTCTCGTTTTCGAGAATAACGATTTATGGTATGGCGGGCTCTCGTTCTTATTGGTCGGGAGTCTATTTTTGATTCACAATATTACGTGGATGCTTAGATTTAAATAGGAGAAAAAATGCAATCAGTAACAAAAGAAGACGTGTATGCCGCGATCAGTACCGTCATTGATCCGGAGGTGGGATGTAATCTCGTCGATCTTGGACTTATTTACGGAGCGGATATCGATGAAAACAATCACGTTAATGTGACGATGACGTTATCGACGCGCGGATGCCCTTTACACCAATCCATGATAGATTGGGTTAAAGAAGCCGTCGAAAAGATTGAATTGGTTGAAGGGTGCGATGTTGAGATCGTCTGGGAGCCGGAGTGGAATATTTCGATGGCAGCAGAGCACGTCAAACAATCCCTTGGTGCGGGAACGGGAATGTGGTAAAACTATGGCGGCAGCTATACGGTTCCGCGTGGATGCTGTTGTATTTTGCCAAATGGCCCGCTTTGATAGGAGTTCCGCTCCTTTATACCCTAACACCCTTCGAACCTAATTGGGTACTGAATAGCGTATGGCTTATATCCTTGAGTGCCATCGTATGGGACCGTGTGTATCGTGACGGATAAAATAACAAAAAAATTTGACTTGTATCACCATAATTACTATAATTATAATAGATAATTAATAAAAGGTTTTATTATGTCGATTAACAGCATAGTCATCCTCGGCGGAGGGATTGCCGGAGTCGAAGCGGCAATTTATTACCGCAAAGAAGGATTTGATGTCGAACTTATCAGTAATCGCCCCTATCTTTTTATCTACCCCATCGCAATTTGGATTCCGGTGGGGACAAACACCTTTGACGATGTTTCTTTCCCTCTCTCCAAAATTGCCAAACGTCATGGATTTACCCTCACGATTGATACGATTAATGATCTGAGCGCAACCAATAAAACCGTAACTCTTGAAAAAGGGGGGATACGCCATGTCGATCATCTCGTTATTGCCCTCGGCAGCGGCAAGATGAAGCACGAAGGGGTGGAACATACCCTCTCCATCTGCGGAGCACCGGAACAATCGGTAGAGCTCAAAACAAAAATAGATGCATTGGTAGCGCGCGGAGAAGGAAAAATCGCCTTTGGATTCGGCGGAAACCCCAATGACCCAAGCGGTATCCGCGGAGGCCCCGGATTTGAGCTCTTTTTCAACCTCCACCACCACCTCACAAAACTCGGTATCCGTGACCATTATGAAATGACTTTTTTTGCTCCAATGGCTGAACCTGGGGCGAGAATGGGGGGAAAAGCTCTCAAACTTATGGAGATGCTGTTCAAAAAAAATCGATTCCATTCGCGCTACGGCAAAAAAATAGCCCGCTTTGAACAAAACGAAATAGTCTTTGAAGACGGAAGCACTCTTGAGAGCGATTTAACGATGTTTATCCCTGCAGGGAACGGTCAGCCCCTCATAACAAAGAGCGATTTGCCGCTCAATAACGCCGGCTTCATCCGTATCAACGATTTTTGCGAAATCGTGGGTGTCGAGGGATGGTACGCCATCGGAGATGCCGCAGCACTGGAGGGACCTGATTGGAAAGCGAAACAAGGGCACATTGCCGAGGTAATGGCACGTCATAGCGCGCACAATATGGCGATTGATCGGGGATTGAAATCGGGCGATAAAAAGGGGTACAAAAATCATTTAACGATCTTGTGCGTTATGGATATGGGTAACGGCGCGGGTTTTGTCTATCGTGACGATACGAAAGCGATATTGATTCCGATGCCGATCATCGGACATTGGCTTAAAATCGGATGGGGATGGTATTACAAAATGTCAAAAATGGGTTACATTCCCCGTCTTCCGGGGATGTAATCCCAAAACAATCTAATGCGCCTCTAAAATCTTCGTCACAATCTCATAGACGTTATTGGAAATGTTCGGATGATTTTTGATCCGCTCCAACTCAATCCCCATTTTTGCTTTGCTCAACGGGGAAAGCTTCCCATAACTTTTAAAGGCTCCCGAGAGTCCTGAAGCAATCTGCGGATTGAGCGCATCCATCTCAATCACCTTATCTGCCATAAACCCATACCCCTCTCCTGAAACATGATGAAATGCCACCATATTTCGAGAAAATGATCCATACAGTGAACGTACCAAGTTAGGAACTTTTGTATCAAATACCGGGTCGTTTTGAAGCTCTTTTACCCTCTCCAGTGTCCCCTCGCGGCGTGATGATGCACGAAGGGCAAAATATTTGTTCATAATCAGCGTATCGTGAAGATGCTTTTGATAAAAATCATCCAACGCGTCAGCTGCCAACGTCGGAGCATAATTTTCAAGAAGATCCAATGCCGCCATACGATTCGTCATATTCACCGATTCATTATAATGAGTATGGCATATCAACGCAATCGATTCTTCTTCAAGCGACATTAACAACCCAAGATAACGATTTTTGAGAGCACGTTGTGCCATACTGATCGCATCAATATCGGAATTTTCAGGAGCGTACAGTAACGCTACTCCGTGCAGCAAACTGTCTCTAAACTCATGCGCCAACCGTTTTTTTAATGTTTCGAGTGCGCCATGAATCGCTTCAATATCGAGACTCTCCTGCCGCTGCATCATTGTGCCAATCGTCGGAAGAGCTAAGAGCTCGGCTTTAAACATCAGCTCCAACGATGAATCGTTTAAAACAGCTCCATACGCCGCACTAAATTTCGGGTCAATCTCTTCACCGCGCATCATGGCTTCCAATGTTTCCATCCCAAAAACCTGCGAGGCTTCATAGCGATTAAACCCATCGCTATCATGCGCCATCAAAAACGAATAGTCCACCTCATCACACTCGATTTTCACGGGCGCACTAAAATGGCGATTCAACGAGAGTTTTGGAGCTTCAGGCACCTCTTCAAAAATAATTTCAGTGACGGCTTGGTCAATCCACACGACTCCCTCATGGATCATTGTTGCATTGGAACTTTGGAGTTTTATCTCCCTGCCCTTCGCGTCCAACAGCCCTATCGACAAAGGCATCGCATAAGGCAGCTGCTCACGATTATGAGTGTCTTTTGAAATACGTTGCGTGATAATGAGCGTACATTGTTGCGTTAAGGCATTGTAACTGCTAGAAATTTTCAACGTCGGAGTTCTCTCTTGCGAATACCACCGCTTGAACGGTGTCAAATCAAGGGGACTTTGGGTTTGCATCGCCCACAAAAATTCCTCTGTCCCCACGGCTTGGCCATCAAAAGTTTCAAAATAGGTATCCATAGCCAGACGAAATTTATCGCACCCCAATAACGTATAGAGCATACGGATCACTTCAGCACCCTTCTCATACACCGTTGCCGTATAAAAATTGTTGATCTCGATAAACTGATCCGGTTTGATCGGATGCGCCGTAGGACCTGCATCTTCGACAAACTGCCGTTCACGAAGCGATTTAACATCATCGATTCGCTGTATGAGCTGCGAGTTCATATCGGCACTGAAACCTTGATCCCGAAATACCGTCAGCCCCTCTTTGAGGGTGAGCTCAAACCAGTTGCGGCACGTGATACGATTCCCCGTCCAGTTGTGAAAATACTCATGGGCGATAACACTCTCAATCCCCATAAAATCACTGTCACTCGCACTCGTCTCATCGGCTAACACGTAGTGGGAATTGAAAATATTGAGCCCTTTGTTCTCCATCGCCCCCATGTTGAAACTGTCCACGGCAACGATGTTGTACACCTCTAAATCGTATTCTCTGCCGTACGTTTCCTCATCCCACGCCATTGATTTTTTGAGTGAACGCATGGCATGATGGCATTTACTCTCATTTCCACGATCGCAATAAATCGCCAAATCGACTTTTTTACCGCTCATCGTGATAAAAATATCGTGAATACTGCCCAAATCTCCGGCAACTAACGCAAAAAGATATGAGGGTTTAGGGATAGGATCTTCCCAGATAGCCAGATGCTTCCCATTCTCTAACGTTGCCGTTCCGCGAAGGTTTCCATTCCCGAGTAATATGGGGCACATTTCTTTATTGGCAATAATTTTAGTTGTAAAGCGGGTCATTACGTCAGGTCGATCGATAAAATAGGTGATCCGGCGAAACCCTTCCGGTTCGTTTTGGGTACACCAGATACCGCCTGAGCGATAGAGTCCTTCGAGCGCCGTGTTTTCATCGGGATAAAGTCGTGTGATGACACGAATACGTGCTTCATCAGCGTCAAGAGGGAGGATAAGAATATTCTCTTCTTTGACAAACATTGTCTCATCATAGAGGATATCGTTCACCCACAAAAGCTCAAGATCCATCATTTCACCATCAAGACGGAGCTCTTTGGCATTGGGATTTTGACGCTTGATCTCCATCACGTTATCAACGCGCGTGGAACCGTTGTCAATAATAAATTCTAAAATGCACGATGTGATCGTATAATCACTCGGTTGGTAATCGTTAAAATAAACAGGCTGAGGCAATTTCATTGTTTCTCTTTTGACTTTTTGAAATCATAACG
>JAUYSQ010000215.1 GCA_030696285.1 Sulfuricurvum sp.
TATGTTTTCTCCATTTTGCACCCAAGGGCATTCCCTGCGGTCAATTTTGAATTAGACACGATTAATCTTTAATGCTGAATTTTGAATTTGTTCTTTTAATGCCTCAGCTTCTGGAAGTATACCTTTTAGCTCTTTTGGAAGTGTTTTTTCTACAGTGTAGGTTGCTACACCCATGGGTTGATTGACATTTTGTATGGAGTATTCTACTTCAAAATTATCCTTATCCGTGCAGAGAATAATGCCTATTGATGGATTTTCATGCGGCATTTTTACGGTATCGTTTAAAAGGTTGAGATAAAAATTCATTTTTCCTGCGTATTCTGGTCTAAATTTTCCTACTTTTAGTTCTATAGCAACAAGAGCATTGAGCTTCCGATGGAAGAAAATCAAATCGATAAAATACTCATTTTCAGCAAGCACTAGCTTGTATTGGTTTCCGATAAAACTAAAACCATATCCAAGTTCTAGCAAAAACTTTTTGATATTATCAATTATTGCATTTTCGACTTCTCGTTCCTTTGCCTCTTTTGCAATTTCTAAAAACTCTAAATTGTACTCACTCTTTATCATCTCATTTGCTAGATCCGAAAGATGTACAGGAAGTGTTGAGACAAAATTATTCTGTTTTAATGATATCTGATCTCTACTATATAAATCGGTTTTAATATGATGAGTGAGGACATTACGACTCCATCCATGCTGGATTGTATTGCTTAGATAATATTTTCTCTCATCCTCATCTTTGCACTTACTAAAGATAAGGATATTATGTCCCCACGGAATTTCTCCAACAAGCTGTTGGAGATTTAGATTGTCTTTATATATCAAATAGAACTGTCTCATATACCAAAGATTTTGAGTTGAGTATCCACTCTTTGCTCCAAATTCATCCTGTAAATCTTTTGCCATTTGCTCGACGACAGATTTACCCCAACCTAAAGACTCTTGCTTGAGGATTATATTTTTTCCTATCTCAAAATAAAGTTCTAGCATCGTTGTATTGATCGATACTATAGCTTTATTTTTGGCTGAACTTATCTTTTGCTTTAGTTCAGTAATAAAGTCGAGATAGGTTGTATCAATATTCATAATATTGTACCTTTTTTTAAGCTGTCTATTGGCTTGTCATAGAGTTTGTAGATTTTGGTTAAAATGTATTCCTTGATTTTATGTACGGCGATAAAAATATCAACGATGAAAAGCGCTAAATCCCTGAATTTTCGATCAGACATAAATGATTTCCTTTTCTATACGTTTTTTTAGAAAATTTCTAATACTGCCCAAATAACCTATATCAACATCTTTTTTTAGATGCTCTTCTAAAAAATATTTAGCATGAACTCTATTGAAATAATCTTTTTTATCTATTTCTACAATAACTAAATCTATATCACTGTCTTCTCTTTGTTCATCTCTTGCATAGCTACCAAAAAGTGCCATTTTTTGTATACCAAATTTTTGTTGTAATTCAGTTTTATGTTCTGATAAAAAATCTAAAATAATTGCTTTTGTCATTTTAATAGTCCTTTTTCAGAAAAAATAAGTCAATATCACTGTCTTCAGATAGTGTGCCATACTCATAGTTTCCAAAGAGAATAGTTTTATCAGGGTTCAGAGGTTTGAGTCGCTCTACAATCAGAGGCTTTAATGCTTCAATATCGATCACGACTGCCCCTTCGATAGAAATTAAATTGTGAATTTTAGTGTTTAATTATAGCTAATACGGACTAAAAAATCACTTGATTAGTCTACTTTTCTTTTTAATCAGAAAAGTAGCAAAAGAAAAT
>JAUYSQ010000034.1 GCA_030696285.1 Sulfuricurvum sp.
TTCCCGTCAATGCTTTACGCACCCGGTAGATCCATACGGTGCTCGATAGAGTACGTAAATGTCGGAGTAGTTAACCCTTCGATTTTAGAGATATACTCACCTGTTTTAGAATCAAATACTAAGATTCGTCCACCTGTCCAATCGGAAATGTACATATGTTCCCCGTGTGCAGCCGGTTCTGCGTGCAAGAGACGTGGTGTAACCGCGACCCCTTTAGCATCTTTAGCAACGCCGATGTCCCACTCTTTGATCACTTTGTGCGTAGCAGGGTTAATCAATTTGACTTTACCGTCTTTGCCCGCTTCAATAATACGCTCCACCATCATCGTTTCTTTACTGACGAGGTGTATTTTATTGTAATTATCTTCTCCACCGATAACATTATCCGCCCAGACAAACGGAGTATGCTCGTTGGTTCCTACAAACAAACCGCCGCCCGCTGTTTTGATCTGCTTGGTGACATTCCATTGATTATCCCAAACGGTCACTTGCCCTAGGTTCATATTGACCGTTGCATGAAATTGTTTTCCCAATTTTTCCGCGAACCAGCTTGAACCCTGACCCGGATGCGGTTTGCTTCCCGGACCTGTATAGACTTTACCGGCCAATGCTTTGGTTTTAAAGTCTACGATACCCACAACGTCACTTCCTTGAGAAGCGATCATATAGTAACGTCCTACTTCATCCCCTTCGTTCAAAAACGCATCGTGCAAGATTTTTCCAATTCCCGGAATATCCCCTACGATTGGGAAATCAGGCTTGCTGTAATCGACGATATAAACGTGTCCTGCATCTTTAAGAGCAAAGGCGATAAACGGCCCGTATGGGGTATCCGCAATCGACGCAACACGCGATGATCCGATGTTTCCGTCCATATCAATAACGCTGCTTGTTGGATACACTTTGAGCGGTTTAAGCGTCATTGCATCAAGCAATACGGCACCGCCTGGGACATAGTTCCCTGCCATAACGTATTTACCGTCCGGAGTACACGCTAAACCACGACTGTCACTGCCCACACGAATTTTTGCAATGATCGGCTGTCCCGGTGCATTGAGGTCAAACATATTGACCCAACCGTCACGGCTGATGTTGTACACATAACGAGGAATACGTTTGTTAACCACGGTTACGTGTGTTGCAAATCCTGAATCGTGCTTGGAGAGAACTTTGTTCGTTGTTCCATCGATAAATCCAACTTTAGACGCATCACGTTCGGTAAAGACAACGATGTCTTGAACGGTTTTTACATCGGTCGGTTTTGGATATTTTTTGTACAACGCTTCTCTGTCTTGCAACACTTCATGGGTTGCTTCAACGTCTTTTATGGTTAGGTTTTTAATCTGACGACTTTCGTATTTCAACAAATAATCAACCATTTTATCGGCATCGTCTTTGTTCATTTTATCTTTAAAAGAAGGCATCGCCGTACCGGCTTTTCCATTTAAGATAACATCGACAAGCATATAATCGTTTTTCTTTGAGATGACTTTTGGATCAAGAGAACTTCCTACCCCACCTTCGTGGTTTGGACCATGACACCCTTGACACTCTTTTTCGAACATTTTGGAAACATCCATTTTGGATTCTCCGGCCATTAGTGGAAGGGCCGCAAAAGCGACACCCGCAAGGGTTATTCCTAGAACTTTTTTCATTTCA
>JAUYSQ010000083.1 GCA_030696285.1 Sulfuricurvum sp.
CAAAGCTCTTCGTGCAGAGGGGGTTAAATACATTATTGTCGATAACAGCTATAAACACGTTTTGGAAGCGCTTGCCGATGAAGAAGAGGCGTATTATGGAGATATGTCCAAAACCGCCATTCTGGAAAAATTGCACACCCAAGACTCTATCAGTGTGATTGTAACGTTGGACAATACAGAGAAAAAACGACTCGTATGTGAATCCATTTTAACGTTCGCACCGAATGTGAAAGTTGTCGTAAAAGTAGTCAGTCTGGAAGAAAAACTCTCCCTTCGAGGGCTTCCTATCAGCGTAACGGTTGACGGAAAAAAAGAGGTTGCGGCACGATTGGTCTCTGAAGCCCTTTATTGTGAATTATAACGGATAATTATGAGGTTGATTCTTCTCTTTGCTCTCTCTTTATTCTCTGCCTTGTACGCGCGAGAGAATCTGCATAAAGTATCGCTTCAGCTGGATTGGAAATATCAGTTTGAATTTGCCGGTTTCATAGCAGCCAAAGAAAAAGGATTTTACCGAGATGCCGGATTGGATGTGGAGCTGCGTGAATATCAGGATAATACCGATACTGCCTCGGATATTTTAAACCGAAAAGCCAACTACGGTTCTTATAATACCAGTATTATTGTCTCTGGAAAGCAACCTGCACCAACTGTTTTACTCGGAACCTATTATCAGCGTTCTCCTCTCGTTTTTGTTGTGCGAAAAGATATACGTACTCCGGCCGATTTGATCGGGAAGAGGATTATGTGTACGAAAGATGAGTTTCGTTCTTCTTCTTTAGGGCTGATGCTCAACCACTTTGACATCAATCAAAACAATGCAAAATTTTTGTCCCATACCTTTAAAATCCACGATTTTATCGATGGAAAAACAGATGCTATGGCTGTTTTTCGCTCCAACCAGCTTTATGAACTCGATCGCCTGCACATCCCCTATAATATCCTTGATCCCTATGATTATGGATTTATGATGAGTGCGGTTAATGTGTTTACGTCCCGCAGCGAAGCGTTGGAAAATCCTGAGAGGACACAGCGATTTATTGATGCGACCAATCGAGGATGGAAATATGCCCTTGATCATCCGTATGAAATCATCGATTTACTGCTAAAAAAATATAGCACCGAAAAATCGCGCGAAGCACTGATCTATGAATACAAAGTAACGAAAAAAATGATGATGACCGATTTTTACCCAATCGGTCAAGCAAATGAAGAGCTAACCATCCGTGCGTATAAACAGTTGGTTCAATCGGGGAGACTTTTAGGCGATCATCCGCTTGGGAAATTTATGTTCAAAGACGTTGTCGCTTCAGCTGAGGGTACTCAAATGACGACAGCACAAAAACAGTATTTACTGAATAAAAAAGAGATAACCATGTGTGTCGATCCCGAATGGTATCCCTTTGAAGCGATACGCAAAGGTCATCATATTGGAATTGCTGCTGATGTTATGAACGAGTTTGAGCGTACGCTTGGTATCCCTATCAAGCTTTTAAATGTAACAACATGGGAAGAATCGATCGAACATGCCAAAAAACGTGAATGTGATATTTTCTCTCTCGCTTCAAGCACCCCCCAACGGCTCAAATATATGAATTTTACCGCTCCCTATATTGCTGTACCTATCGTGATGGCAACCAAAATGGATAAGCTTTTTACTGAAGATATTACCACGTTGGGCAAAAAAAAACTGGGAGTGGTTAAAGGGTACGCTATCGTTGAGCAGTTAAAATCACTCTACCCAGATCTTAATCTTGTCGAGGTAAAATCGATTACCAACGGGCTTGAGCGCGTCGAATCGGGAGAGCTTTACGGTTATATCGACAACCTCATGGTTATCTCTTCGTATATCCAAAAAGAGCACACCGGAACGTTAAAAGTTTCCTCACGCTTAAAAGAAAAGCTCTATTTATCGGTCGGAACCCGTAACGATGATCCGATGCTTCACGATATTTTTGAGAAACTGGTTTCTGGGACCAATCCTGTGATGATGCAAACCATTTACAACCGATACGCGGCGGTCGTGTATGAAAATAATCGCTATTTTTGGTTACTCTTTTATCTTCTTGGCGGTGTGGGGATTGTGAGTATTTTGGTCATTTTTTGGAATTGGCTGCTTCAAAAGAGAGTCAAAGTACAGCTGAATAAAAATAGTGAACAAGAGAAACAGTTGTTTCAAAAAGCCAAACAAGCCGAACTGGGTACACTGATTGCCAGTATTTCTCATCAGTGGCGCGAACCGCTTTCGCAAATCAGTTCGATTAATCTCCTCACCCTCTCAAGACTCAGAGTGGGGGGCGAACTGAATACGGCGGAACTGGATTTGCAGTGTGAAAAGATTGAAGAAACGATTGATTTTATGTCCCAAACGATGCAAAGCTTTTTGGAGTTTTATAAAGTCAGCAGTACGGAAATAGAGTTTAATGTCTATGATTCGGTACAGAAGATACTGGCAATTGCTGAGACGAAATTACTCCAGTATGATATTACTGTGTTGTTAACCGGAGATCAAGACGTCAGCATACAGGGAATCAAAAATGAGTGGATGCAGATATGGCTGAATTTGATTAATAATACAGTGGAAGCCTTTAAAAACAAAAAAACTCTCCATCCCGTGCTGAAAATTCAGATCACGGATTCTGCTGTCTCTTTTTGTGATAATGGCGGAGGGGTGAATTTTGAAGAGACAACGAATGGTTTGGGGCACAAAATGTGTGAAGACATTACCGTGAAATACGGGGCACAGTTTCATCTGGAAAATGATAGCGATGGGCTATGTGCACGGATTGAATTTAAAAAATCTTAATTAGGGTTTTAGACGATACCCTAAATCGGGAAGAGTGTAGATAAACTCTTTCCCAAATCGTTTGCGAATCCGTAAAATAAAATTGGTCACTGCCGAATCGCTCATATCTTCAAATTGCCATACGGAAGCATATAACATCTCTTTGGTAACTAACCGATTGCGATTATGCATTAGCAGCTCCATAAAGAGGGTCTCTTTTTTATTGAGATTATGAGTGACCCCTTCTTTTTCAAGCACTTTTGATTCGGTATCGTAATACCATCCCTCTTTTAGCTCTATGTGCTGTTTTTGACTGAGTGATATTTTTTCGCTGCACCGAGTCAGTGTTTCTATTAACTCATTGTATTTGATCGGTTTGAGCAAGTAGGCGGTCAAGTTGAGAGGAATGGAACGAAATAAAAATTCTTCATCTTTATGACCGCTGATAATCACGATGGGTATGGATGAATTTTTGGTACGTAAATCGGTGATAAAATCGAGTCCGTTTTCATTTTTTAGGTTAATATCCGAAATAACAATATCGATGGCATGGATCTCAAGTAGTTGCTGGGCTTCGGCAATTGTTGCAGCGTGATGAACGGTTTTGACAAAAATATGAAATAAGACAATGGTATTTTTTGCAAAATCGTTATTGTCTTCCAAAAAAAGTATCGTTTTGTCTTTTAGTTTTTCGAGCATATCGGGCGATCCTTGAGATAAAAATCAAAAAGCACTTTATCAGAGTGATATCGTAACTATATCGCAAAGTAATTTTTAGGTTGCGATACCGTTGCGAGATTAGGATGTTAGACTTATCGTGTAATAAGAATTAGCAATAAAACAAGAATACTCTATGTGCGCAGGTTATATCTTTTGCCACGGACTGTATTGTGTTAATATTGTGATATTTTTTGTGATTAAATGTAGTATTTTAACCACAATTGATAATGTATAATACCATCGAAATAAAACTATAAACAGGGGCTCGGGATGCGGATAATATGGATAGGATTACTGTTAGGAGGGTCGCTGTATGCGCTAACGCTCGATGAAGCGGTGAATGAGGCATTACGGACACACCCGATCGTCAAAGAACGGTTAAATAATTTCAGAGCAACACAGCAAGATCTGAAAATTTCCGAGGCAGAGTATTATCCCGTCCTTGATGCACGCGCCGTTGCCGGGTACAACCATGCGGGCGAACTCTATAGTCATGTTAACTCCGTCGAGTATACCAATTATGAGAGCTCTCTTACCTTGACCCAAAATCTTTTTAACGGTTTTGGAACGCGTCATAAAGTCGATTATCAAGAAGCTCGTGTGATGGCTGCTGCGTACAACTACATCGAAAAAACCAACGATGTCGCGTTTCGTACTGTTGGGGCGTATTTAAATGTTTTACGTGCCAAAGAGCTTTTGGGGACGGCGCGTGAAAATGTCGAAATCAATACGGATCTTTTCAAGAAAGTAAAAACCCTTTTTGACGGCGGTCTTACAACCAAATCTGAGATGAACAAAATCAACTCGTCTCTTTCGTTAGCGAAATCCAATCTCACCGTACAAGAGAACAACTTTCGTGATACGTTTGCGACCCTGCGCCGCCTTACCGGACACGAAGTGGATCCGACCACTATGAGTAAGCCTGAGTTAAAAGCTATCATGCCCGAATCTTTTGAGCGTGCGGCGATGGTTGCAATTGATAATAATCCTTCGATTTTAGTGGGTCGTTACAACACCAAAGGGGCACAGGCCCTGATGAATGAGAACAAAAAAGGGTTCT
Source organism: Sulfuricurvum sp. (assembly GCA_030696285.1). GTDB lineage: Bacteria > Campylobacterota > Campylobacteria > Campylobacterales > Sulfurimonadaceae > Sulfuricurvum. The sequence continues at coordinate 4,566 of JAUYSQ010000083.1, forward strand.
ATCCGAAGCTTGATCTTGAAGTCAATCAGTTTTTCAACGATTCGCACAGAGACAATAACGGATTTGATCAGCCAGACGATCGTTTCCGTGCACGATTGGTGATGAACTATAACCTTTATCGCGGCGGTGCCGATCGGGCGACGGAGCAAAAAAATATCAGTAAAATCAATCAAGAAGTGCAGACAATGCTGGAATCCAAACGCGAAGCGCTGGAGGGGATTGAATTCTCATGGAATGCGTATGAGATGATTGGTAAACAATTGGCCGACCTGCTCGAATATCGAAAGTATGCCGAGACAACATTGGATTTGTACAAAGATGAATTTGATATGGGGCGCCGATCGATGTTGGATATCCTCGCTGCGCAAAACGATCTTATCGGATCACGTCAGCAAATTGTCAATGCCCAATACGATGAGCTCTATGCCCGTTACCGAATTTTGGATGCGATGGGATTGATGGTCGTTGCTGTGCTTGGCAATAACGGCGAGTATACGGCAAAGGTGAATATCGGAAACGGTAAAGCAGAGTTTATCGACGATACGGTACCCGTTAAGCTCGATCAAGACAATGATACCATTGCGGATAACCTCGATTTATGCGATAACTCAAAAGCAGGTGAAAACCTTATGGCGTATGGATGTACCAAGCCGGTAATACTTGTCTTGGATAAGAAAACTAACAGTGGAGGCAAATAATGAAATTACTTATTCTTACTCTTACCCTTTCTTCGGCACTGTTTGCCGGGGTGTATGATTATGGGTACCATCCATCAAAAGATGTGGTTTCTTCGGAACAAAAAAATCCTCTGTTTTATGGAGATTTTGAACGGATACTCCGTTATGAAGCGATCCCTTACGTGCCAAGTGATCCCGTTAAGCTCGAAGAGACACCCTACATGAGCAAAATGTATGAGTCTCTTCAATCGTATATTTCTTCCGGTGTACCGTACAAGGTAAGCATCGTTGGTCACACCCGCTTAAACGAAGAGGGTGATCATGAGAGGGTGCAAGAGAGTACTTTTTTTGGTTCCATCCAAAACAGTTTGTTCGAATCCAAATCCGATGCAAAAGAAAATCGTGCCGCGTGTGAACGGGCAGTAGCCGCAGTGAAAAAGCAGCTGATTGATCATAAAGTAAAAGAGGATGATATAGTAGCGGAGTGCCGTGATGGCGCTAACCCTCACTATCTTGAAAATGACAGTAATGCACGAGAGATGAACCATTGCGTACTTGTCACGTTGTATACCGCAAAGGTTGAGAAAAAAGGACAGCCGGCACCTGTACCGGCTGTCGCGTCGGCTGTTGTCTCTAAGCCCGTAGCTGTTGTGCTCCCGAAACCTGTTGCGGTTGCAGCAGAGATGGACAGTGACAGAGACGGCGTAGTCGATTCACAAGACAAATGTCCCAATACGCCAAAAGGGTATGTTGTCGATGACAATGGATGTCCGGTAGCGGTAACGCTGCACATTAACTTTGCGACATCAAAGTATGCAATACCTGCAAGTGCATCCAAAGAGATTGAAAAGCTCAAAGGATTTATGAAAGAGTATCAAGGGTATAAAATTGAAATTTCGGGACATACGGACAGTATGGGAAAATCGGATAAAAATCAGCGTCTTTCAGAAAACCGTGCAAAAGCATTGGCTAAAGTGTTGGTAAAAGGCGGTGTTGCCGCGGATCGTATCAAAACTCAAGGATTCGGGGAAACTCAACCGATTGCTTCAAATATAAAAGCGGTGGGGCGTGCCCAAAACCGTCGCGTTGAAGTTAAAATGTTTGCAAACCCAAAAAATAATTAAGAATGCGTTTGCACCGAAACGACCCGTTACTTCGGGCACTTGTAACGTATACCGCTTTATATCATAAGCCATTTAGTGCTGAGGCATTGAGTGATGGTCTTCCTCTTGACCCCCAAGAGGAGGAGATGCTTTTTTCCCATCGTTCTTCAAAAGCCCTTTTTTCCCGCGCCGCCGCGCGCGCCGGTTTGAAGGCGGCATTGATTGAGCGGCCTATCCATGACATTCTCTCTCTTCAACTTCCTGTTATTTTGGTGATGAGCCGTGAAAATGCTCTTATTCTTGAAGCGTTTAATGAAGATCGTACGCAAGTAAAAGTGATCTATCCGGATGACGAAGCAACCCAAGCGTGGGTCACGCTTGAGGTGCTCGAAGAAGAATATTTAGGATTTGCCTACATGCTCAAAAAAGAGTATGTCTATTCTGAAGAGAACAAGCGGACGCTTCATATAGAACATAAGCATTGGTTTTGGGGAACACTCAACCTCTCTCGTAAAATTTATGGGGATGTTTTGTGGGCAACCTTGCTGGTGAATTTGCTCGTTTTGGCTACGCCGCTTTTTACCATGAATATTTATGATCGTGTTATCCCCAATAATGCCATTGAGACGTTATGGGTTTTCACGATTGGGGTAATCATTGTGTATGCGCTTGATACTTTTTTGAAATTTACCCGTACGTATATGATCGAACAAGCGGCTAAAAAGAGTGACATCATTATGTCCTCGATTATTTTTGAAAAAGTAATCAATATGAAAATGGAAGCGCACTCCAAATCCGTAGGGTCGTTTGCCAATAATATTCGAGATTTTGAATCCATTCGCGGATTTATGACCAATGCAACGATTACCGCTCTTGTCGATATCCCCTTTGCTGTGATCTTTTTGATCGTGATAGGGTATCTTGGAGGGATGCTGGTCTTTATCCCTCTTGTAACAATATTTATTATTTTGGGATATGCGCTGAGTATTCGCAAACCTCTTCAGGCAAGCATTGAACGTTCACACGAAGCGAGTGCGAAAAAAAGTGCCATTCTAATCGAAAGTCTTCAAAATATTGAGACGGTAAAATCGATGAGTATGTCTGGTAAGGTACAGTTTGATTGGGAGGAGAGTAACGGTGAGATTGCTGAAAAAAGCTTCAAAACCAAACTCCTCTCGACCTCAATACCAACGATTACGGGGCTTATGATTCAGCTAAGTTCCGTTGCGGTTGTGGTGTATGGGGTGTATTTAATTCAGGAATTTGAACTGACGATGGGGGGATTGATTGCTGTTGTCATTCTCACCTCGCGCGTACTCGCCCCGATGGGGCAGGCTGCTGCTCTTGTTGCGCAGTATGAGGATGCGAAAACGTCTTACGATATGCTCAATGAGATTATGAGCCGCCCCGAAGAGCGTCCTCACGGCAAACAATTTGTTCAAAAACCGCAATTTACAGGCCTTATTGAGTTCAAGGAGGTCATGTTTACCTACCCTGGTGAAGAAGTCCATGCCCTTAACAACGTCTCTTTTTGTATTCAACCCGGAGAGCATGTGGGGATTGTCGGGAGGATGGGATCAGGGAAAAGTACCATCGAAAAGTTGTTGTTACGCCTGTATGAACCACAAAGCGGTTCGATTTTGATTGACGGGCTTGATATTTCTCAGATTGATCCCGCTGATTTACGCCGTGCCTTTGGATATGTCCCTCAGGATGTTCATCTCTTCCGTGGAACGATTAAAGACAATATCCTTAATGGAGCCCGTTTTCATAAGGATGAGGCAATGATACGCGCAAGCCGTCTTAGCGGTACGGATGAATTTATTCGCAAACATCCCAGAGGATATGAGATGGAAGTGTATGAGAGAGGGCTTGGACTCTCAGGCGGACAGCGTCAAAGCGTTGGAATCGCCCGTGCGCTAGTCGATGACCCTGAAATGCTGTTGTTTGATGAACCCAGCAATGCGATGGATCAAACGTCGGAACAGTATCTTATTGACCAGTTAAAAAGCTACATTGAAGGTAAAACAATGTTGATGGTGACCCAAAAACTCTCAACCCTTGTTCTAACGAAACGGTTGATCGTGATGCATAATGGCGCTGTTGTCCAAGATGGAATGCGCGATGAGGTTCTTAAAGCCCTTTCAGGAGCTCAAAATGGCCAATAAAATGCAAAGACAGCTCACCCCGAAAGATTATGAATACATTCAGTCTCTCAGTGCGGCGGTTTTGAGTACTACACCACGACGTCTTCGGATGGTTCTTTATTTTTGGATTGCTGCCATAGCCCTTTTTATTGTGTGGGCAGCATTGGCCAAAGTCGATGAGATTGCGCGTGGCAACGGTCAGGTCGTTTCCAGTGCGCACAATAAAATGATTCAGCATTTAGAGGGTGGAATCGTTGAGGAGATTATGGTTAAAGAGGGGCAGTCGGTTAAAGCAAATCAGCCCTTGCTGAAAATTAAAAACGAGAAATCGACGGCATCTTTTCAATCCAATGAGCTGGGAAATTTTTCATTACAAGCCAAACTTATGCGTCTCAAGGCAGAGGCCGGAGGCGGTGGATTCAGCAGTGCGGGTGTATCCGCACAAATGCAGCCGTATATCCAAAATGAGCTCTCCCTTTTGCACAGCAATCGGTCCAATTTGCAGGCTAAAATTTCAGGTTTGCAGGAGAAGTTAAGCCAAAATCGCCAAGAGCTCTCGGAAGCCAAATCACGAAAAGATCATTTAAAGCAGTCGCTGAACATGATTAATGAAGAAGTTCGAATGACGGGACCGATGGTGGAAAAAGGGGTGCGCTCCAAAGTCGATTATCTCAAGCTTCAGCGTGAAGCCAATGAAGCTGAAGCTGCATACCAATCGACGCTTCTCTCTATTCCCAGACTTGAATCGGTGATTCAAGAAACGTCACGCAGTATCGAAGAGGCACGTTCTTCGTTCCGCTCTGAAGCGCAGACGCAATACAACGAGGTGTTATCTCAGTATAACACGATGCAAGCCGATAAAACGGCACTTACCGATCAGGTAGATCGAACAACCGTGCGTGCTCCGATGGATGGGATTATTCAAAGCCTATTCATCCATACGGTTGGCGGTGTTGTGAAACCCGGCGATGACTTGATCGAAATTGTCCCGAAGGGTGAAAAACTGGTTGTTGATGTAAAAATCAAACCTTCGGATATCGCATTTATTTACCCGGGTCAACGTGCGGTGGTCAAGCTAAGTGCGTATGACTTTTCAGTCTATGGAGCCTTGGAGGGAAAAGTGACTCTCATTAGTGCTGATACCGTTGCCGATCGAAAAGAGGAAACGTACTATACCGTTCGTATTGAGACGAATAAAAGTTATGTACAGCATAACGGCAAGCGGTTGGCTATTTTACCGGGGATGACGCTCTCTGCGGACATCATTACGGGACAGAAAAGTATCTTAGATTACATAATGAAACCGATTTTGAAAACCAAACAGCACATGTTAAGCGAGCGATGATGAATGTCGTTGGGTATGCGTATGATATGGAAGGGTATGAATATCTCTCTAAAATCCTTACGCTAGAGTGGGTTGAGAGGGCTGAAGAGCTTGAGGGGTATCATGCCCGGCTGATGATTTTAATTCTTCCGAACGACATTCAGAGCAATGAAGTGCTTGTGAAAAAAGCAATCGGACAAGGAAATACCGTTTTATTACTCCAGCGTTTACCTCTCCTTGCGTCCGCAAAATATTATTTAGGGCTGGGTGTGCGCGGTTATGGAAATGCGATGATGCATCGTGTCTATTTTGATGCGGCACTCGAGACGATACGCTCAGGTTTGATATGGCTTCATCCTGAGTTTACGGCACAGCTTGTCGGCAATCTTGAGGCTCAATCGAATAGGGAATTTTTGAGTTTATTGAGTGAGCGTGAGCGAGAAATTGCGATCCTTTTGCTCGAGGGGAAAACCAATCAGGTTATTGCCGAGATGCTGTTGATCACTCCGCGTACCGTAAAAGCACATGCCTCACATCTCTACCATAAACTTCAGGTCAAAGACCGCCTCGACTTCGCACTGCGTTATAAATAATTCGTTCTCTTCACAGTGTCCCTTGGGACAATTGCGGCTTTTTTTATTTTAGTCTATTATTAGTACAATTAATACATTAAGGCTTTCTCATGATCATTGCAACTGTAACCAAAATTGAAGGAAATGTGTTCGTCAAAAAAATAGACGGAACCATTTCCAAGCTCGCCGAAGGAGACAAGATTGACTCCGGCGATATTGTGTTCGGTGCCGATGAGAAGTCCGCGTATACAATTGCCTATGCGGATAATTCCGGGGTGATGACGTTTGCCGGTGCAACGCCGCAGTTGTTTGACCCCACGATGATTCCTACGGGAGCCGATGGGGCAGAGGGTGCAGTGGAGATAGCCAGCGCCAATCCATTTGCGCATAGTATTTTGACCAAGGAAGAGATCGCGGCATTAATTTCAGGGGAAGCGTTAAAAGGGGATGAGAATGTTCTTGAAGAGACCTCTTCAGGGCAGGAAAAAGTAAAAGACAGCGAGGCCACCGGCGATACGTTTGCTGCGCGTAGCGGAGCCATTACGGACGTTAATTCCGGTTTGCGCAATGCGAAGTTTGTATCAAGTCAAGCGAGAGAAGATGTACAAGATGTTTTCAAACGTGAAGACATCGCTCGACTGGAAACCAGCCCAAAAAATAATGAAATGCCTACGCCTCCACCGCCACCCCCCCCACCGCCTACGCCTCCCCCTCTTCCTGAGTTACCGGTTACCCCGCCGCCATTGCGTGGAATACTCAGCCTCAGCGGAGATATAACGGTTCCGGAAGGGACGAATGCAAACTATACGCTGAGCGTTACCGAAGCACCGAGAACCCCCCTTATTGTAACGATTCAAATCGGACATATTACGACGGAAGATGGTGATTTAATTCCAAGATTTATAACGGTGACAATCCCAGCAGGGCAAACAACGGTTAGCTTCCCGATTTTCAATAACCCTGATGGAATCTATGAAGGAGATGAAAACTACCTTGTCTCTATTGTCTCCACAACAGGCGGGGAATACAACGAACTCTTGATCGCTGATGACGCCGTAACAACAACAATTAATGATGCGGAAGCAAAACCTTCTCTTATCATCAATGATCAAGTCATAAATGAGCAAGAGGGGACGATGACGTTTACGGTCACCTTGAGCGGACCGACCGAGCGTGATGTGACGTTTGATTATACAAGTGCGAATACTACAGCAACAGCAGGGGCAGATTACACTGCTGTGAGCGGAACCAAAACAATTCCGGCGGGATCGACGAGCATTACGATTACGGTACCTATCCACGATGACTATCTTGCTGATAATGGGGAAACGTTTAAAATCATTCTTTCAAATCCAAGTGAAAGTGCAGTGATTGGAGACGGTGTCGGTGTCGGGACGATTTTGGATGATACGATTTCCGATCCCTACAATAATCCGGGAGCAACCGAAAGTGACACCCCCGACACCATCACCATCAAACTCTTTGCCCTCGATGGAAGTGGGAACCGCGTCAGTGCAAACGACGTAGCCGAAGGGTCAAATCCAAGCTACATCGCCGTAGCGTTCGATAAGAACAATGGTGAGCTGAACATCAGCGGAACGGTACAAGTAGCCTTTACTGATAACAGCGCGACCGGAAGCGGAACGGACTATGTTTCCACGAGCAAAACCGTCACACTGGGAACAGCATTTACCACCACCACGACCGATGATTACCTAAGCGATAATAATGAGAATTTTACCGTTTCTCTGATCGATAGAACTTTTTTAAATGCAGCAACGTATGAGAGTATCGATATAGACACGACCGCAGTGACAACAACCATCAAAGACAATACAGATACGCTGGTGCCTGGTGGAGAAATTGGTGGATTTGGGCCAGAAGATACGGTTTATGTTCAGTTGATTACGAATGATACTGTCAGCGAAGGGGGAACTCTTCAGCATACCGTCAAATTGGTCGATAGCCATGGGACAGCGATTACCGTCGCCGCAGGGGAAACGATTTCGGTAAACATCACGTATGTGAACGGAGCAGGATTAAACAGCGGTGAATATACCGCCTCTTCACCGATTACCATAGTTGGAGGAACCTCCTTTACGACATTCGATAATCTGACGAATAGTGATCTCCTTATCGAACTAACAGAGAGCTATACGGCAACCATCAGTACCGTGACCCAAGCACATGGAACGTATGAAAAAGTAGCCCCGTATACGACCTCTAACGGTGCGGATAGCGATGCAATAAGCGTGACAGGGACGATTATTGATGGTGTGGATGCGGTTGGTGATGCTGCAACCGTCGTCGAGGGAAGCAATACGATTAATCATACGATTTTTGGTAATTTACTGGACAATGATGAGAGAGGAGTTGCTGGAACCATTACCGTATTTACGTACAAGGACGAGACGGGTACGACGCAAACAGGGGCAATCGGGACAGAGGTTAATACGCAATACGGAAAATTAACGCTCAATGCGGATGGCACATGGACGTATGTCAGCGATCCGACTGAATCACACGGAACGATTATTGATACGATTCGGTATACCCTCACCGATGGAAGCCACAGCAGTCAGGCGGATTTTGTCATCACGGTCACCGATACCACTCCTACTGCCGTTGCCGATACGAATGCAATTAGTGAGGAGGCCGTGAGTGTAAGCGGTAATGTTTTCGGAACGCTTGGAGCAACATCGGGCGATAATGTTGACACCATCGGAGCGGATCTTACGACAACGCCTGTGAGCGGAGTCCGTATGGCCGGTTCTGATGTGACCACCGCAGTTATCGGCGGTTTTGGTTCACCTATTACCGGAACGTACGGAAGTGTCAACATTGCAAGTGACGGAACCTATACCTATACGTTGGATAATACAAATCTAAACGTGCAGCATCTAACGACGAATGAAACCCTCACGGATACTTTCGTCTATACCATTACCGATGCGGATGGCGATACCTCGACAACGACATTGACGATTACGGTTCGCGGAACAGACGATACTCCAAGTATTACTGTAAACGATATGAATGCAGGTGCAAACGGCGATGCTACGGTATATGAATCAGCACTTGCTGCCGGATCAAGTCCAAGCGCAACAACCGAAGCGGTCAATGGAACGTTTGTCCTTTCGGCTAAAGATGGTTTGGACAGCATTGTCGTTGGCGGTACTTCTATAAGTCAGGCGGCACTTTTAAACAGTGGAAGTGCAAATATTACTATTTCTACAGGAGAGGGAACCCTCGTCATAAAAGGGTTTGTTCCAAGTGATACTAGCCATCAAGACGGTAGCGGAAGTGTCAGCTATACCTATACCCTAAATGCGGCACAAACCCATCCAACCGTAAACGGTAACAATGAGATCACTGATGCAATCGCTTTGAGCGTTATTGACAGAGATTTGGATGAAGCGATCGGAACGTTGAATGTTACTATTATCGATGATATTCCCAGTGCTGTACCCAATACCAACAGCGTTACCGAAGATATTGCCGTAAACGGCAGCGGTAACCTGGTGGCGAGCGGAACGGTTGTCGGTAACGATACCATCGGAGCGGATACGACATCTGCTCCGGTTACGGGTGTTCGTATTGCCGGTAGTGATACTACAACGGCAGTCGTTGGAGAGGTAGCTTCTCCGGTTCTCGGTACGTACGGCAGTGTCACCATTGCCGCCGATGGAGCCTATACCTATACGGTCAGTAATACCGATGTACGAATACAGCATCTAAAAGCCGGAGAAACGCTCACGGATACCTTTGTGTATACGATTACTGACAGTGACGGAGATACCAGCACAACAACATTGGCGATTACGATCAACGGAACCAATGATCTCCCTACGATTATTCCAGTCGATGGGAATAGTGGTGATCCTCACACGGCGGGACAAGCTACTGTATACGAAGCGGGTCTTACTGCAGGAAGTAATCCGACCGCCTCGAGCGAAACAACGACGGGAACGATTAGTGTTTCGGCAAAAGACGGTTTGACGAGTGTATCCATCGGTGGGAGAGTGATTACCGAAGCAGAACTTTTACTGAGCGGTTCAAGCACTATAACAATTAATACAGGTGAAGGCTCATTGGTCATTGACGGCTTTACCCCAAGTGATGCTACCCACCAAGACGGCAGCGGAACCATTCATTATACCTATACCCTTACAGCAACCCAAGCACACGCAACAGGTGCCGGCAATAATGAAGTAACGGATGCCATTGCCTTGATCGTGACCAGCAGAAATACGGCTACCGCTACCGGAACGCTGAATGTTACTATCGTCGATGATGTCCCAACTGCCGTTGTTGAAACCGCTGCCTCTCTAGCCGAAGGGGGTGGTCTTACTAATACTGTTACCTCAACCGGCGCGGATGCCGCGCATTATAATCTTTTGACCAACGATACGTTGGGTGCAGATGGCGCACGTGTGACTTCGATCACGTACCGTAATGAAGCCAATACTCTCGATGTATCCGTAGCTGTTCCTACAGGGACTACCGGAGTAACCGTCGATACGATCAATGGTTCACTTACGGTTAAAGCAGATGGTTCATGGAGCTTTACCAGTGACGCCTCCGTCATCAATACATTGGACGCGGATGCGACCGATACCTTTACCTATGTCATCACCGATGGGGATGGGGATACAGCGAGTGCGACTAAAACTTTCAACATTTCCGATGGGGCAAATCCGACCATTGCGCCGGTTAGTTTGACCGTGAGTGAAACTACTCTTGGGACGGGTGCTGCGCTTGCACCATTTACCGTTACAGGTACGGCATTAAATGTTGTTCAGGGAAGCGATAGTATTGCCAATACCAAATTTACCGACGCTACGATTACGGATTTAGGGGCTATGGGGATAAAATCCGGAGGAGCTGATTTATTCTATACCCTCTCCGCGGATAAACACACGATTACGGCAACCAAAACAAACGGTTCTGGAGCAGAAGTTTTTGTTGTCACCATCACCAATCCAGCATCTGCAAATGCTAAATATGATTTCAAACTGACATTGCCGTTAGACCACACAAAAAATGCAGATCCTCTTTTAGATCATGATACATCGTGGGTTCTTCCTTTTAATGTTTACACCGTGGATACCGATGATAATGGTACAGTGGATAACAACGATGACGCGAGTGGCAGTTTTACGGTAACGGTTCAAGACTCTACTCCGACCAATGTTAATCAAAATGTATCTCTTGTCGAAGACATCGTCGGGGGGAAAATTATCCGCCTTTCTCAGGATGCGTTTAACGGTAATATTACCTTGAATAATGGTCATGATGGAGATCAATCCGTTGCTACTAACGGATCGATTACTATTTACGATGGGGCATCCGTTATCGGAACATTGACCAATATGGGAGACGGTACGGTCAAATTCGTTCCACTTGGAAATTACAGCAACTACAACCTCTTATCGAGCTCTTTTACCTACACGCTTACCGATAATGACGGGGATTCGGCTACGGCGACGATCACTCTGAGTGTCACGCCGGTAACAGATACCCCAATATGGGATAACAACAGCAATGGCACTCAAACCACAGCGGATAATATCAGTGTAACGACCAATGAAGATACGATGGTATCTCTGGGATTGTTTATGCCAACCATCAAAGACGCCACAGACAACAGTATTGGGACAGGCGATCACGCAGAACGTTTGGGCTATATTACGCTCACGAGTGTGGATACGGGTGCTAAAATTTATCAAGGTGATGGAACGACACTTCTATTTACGGGTAATAATGACACGATGACGATTGTTATCGTAACATCTCCGGGAGTCATCGATACAACTGTTCATCATACTGATCTTGCTTTGGGTACAGCAATTCAGCTCACTGCTGCTGAATTTGCCGCCTTAAAAATACTTCCCCCTCTCAATGTGCACAATGATATTGATATGACTCTCAGCGTGACCAGTTTTGAAGTCGATGATTTAGGTAATAAGCTCACTGCCTATACAGGAGCTACCTCGACAGCATTGGCGGTTCATGTTGAAGTTCTCGCTATCACTGATCCGATTGCCCTTTCGTTTGATAACACAATGTCGTTAGGAAATATTACGGCGACTGACCGTAGTGATGATACGTTTGCATACACGGCAACTGCGAACGAGGGGCTTGCTGCGATTGATTTAAAAGCGTTATTGACGAACACATCAGGAACATCTACCCCATTAGGTGATCTCGACGGCTCAGAACAGCGTTCTTATACCGTGAGCGGTATCCCGGATGGGACGATTATCAATCTTGGCGGAACTACAGCGACAGCAAATGCTTCAGGGATTGCAACCGTTAATTTTTCAAACGCCAGCGAGCTTTTGAGTGACCCAACCTTCACGATAACCTTGCCGACACAATACAGTGGTACGGTTAATGCGACGATTATTCTCAGCGTCTATGATCAAGATGCGGATTCCACATCGATTAATGCAGGTTTGCTGGCTTCACCATTGACCCAAACCGTCTATTTCAACATCGTCGTAGCCCCAGTAGCGGACATCACAACCCTAGCCGTCACCCAAGCACAAGGAGACGAAGATACCCCTATTGCCTTGGCGATTCGCCCCACATCGGTCGACTCCTCGGAGATATTTACGATTAGCATTGCCGATATTCCAAGCGGTTCGGAGATGATATACAATGGATCTGTTATCTACACCACCAGTGAAACGAGCGGAAGCGTCACCATCGCTGCTTTCGACAGCACGAAAACCCTAACGATCAAACCTCCGTTTAACAGCAATGGAGACTTTAATCTACAAGTCACTGCCCATTCGGTCGATGCGGGACAAACCGGAGCCAGTTCAAGTACATTGGCGTTGAGTGTTGATGTGATCGGGGTAGCGGATAGTGCAACCATCAGTACTTCAACAGCAGGCACACCTGAAGCGACAGCAGACAATGCAGGTCACAAAGTAGCTCTCACCACCGCTCTCGTGAGTACGGGATTGACCGATACCGATGGTAGTGAAACACTTTCCGTTATTTTGACCAATCTCTCCTCAGAATTTTCGATCGAGGGGGCGGCATTTATGGGCGGAACAGGATTGTTACGCAAATGGGTATTCCCATCGGGTGATTTAACCTCGGTATTCATCACCACCCCTGCAAACTACAGCGGCACGATTGGTTTGCAAGCCTACGCCGTTACAACCGAAAATGACGGTAACAGCCTTAAGGGAAGCGCAATCGATTTGAGCATCCCCGTCACCCCTTCGACGGAAGCGACCGTCAATCTTTCAACCACGGTAAATGAAGACGCTCTTGCAAATATCAGTTTCGCCATCGCACACCAAAATGGGGATACTGATGAAACCCTCGATGCGGTATGGATTAAAGCATCCGATGTGACAGGAAAAGAGTTTACCCTCTACTACGGAAATAATAACACCACGCCATTGGCAGACGGACAAGCAGGCGTATTGCTCGACGGGGGTTATTACAAACTCACCGGTGTCGCAATTTCCAATATTTACGTCCAAAACAGTGCTGATAAAAATGGAAGCTATACCTTTAACATTAAAACCATCATCAGTGACGTATCCAGCGATCACACTACGGGTACGACCACGACTACATCTGCCGATACGACATATACCCTAACCGTTGCTGCCGTGACCGATCCGATCACGATAGCCGCTACCGTCACCGATACGGCTGCTATTGATATTACAGGGAATGTTGTCACCCTCTTAGGCACGCGCACCACGATTGATATCCCTCTTACGATTTCTCAGGTTGATAAGTCAACTGAAAATGGTGGAACTCCAAACGGAATGGATACCGATGGAAGTGAGACCCTCCTTCGTCTCATCGTCGATGGTGTCCCTGATGGAGTAAGTGTTGTCGGCGGTACGTACATCGGAGATACAAGTACAAATTCCAATACAGGACGATGGCTTGTTGAGGTGAACCAAGATTTCACTACAACATTGCTTACTCCTACGCTTCACCTCGTCGTCGATGGCAGTGCGGCACAGCTCAATGCGATTACGAACAAAACGATCACGATAACCGCCTATTCCCAAGACGACGGAGCAGGAGTCCTTAGCGTGACAACGACTATTGTTTTAGATAGAGGAGCTACCCCAATATTTAACGATACGAGCTATACAGCAGGAACTCCGGTTGATGTTTCAACTCCAGCTGCTTTTGCTGGGTTGACTCCAACCATGACTGAAGATACCCAAAGTACCCTAGACAACTTCATCAGTACCGACGTGACAGCAGCGGGAACTTTCAGTATTACCCTCAGTGATGTTCCAGTAGGTACCATCATCGGCGGTATGACATCGACGACAGTAGGAGCAGAGACCTTTTATTATGTAACGGGAACATCATTGAGTACCCTCTTATCGACTATTACGGTTCAAGCACCATCCAATAGTAATGATAATGTAACAACGCATCTAAACTTCAAAGCGACGGTTACCTCCATCGCTAGCGGCGGAGTAGAGAGTGTCCATACCCTAAATATTTCTGCCCCAGTCACTCCGGTGAGTGACGCTACGACGATCAGTATCACAGCAGGAGGCGTCCCGGAAGATAACGAACAAGCGATTGTGATTACGATGAGTAATCCGGCTGACACTTCTCGAACAACCATAATCGACGGGAAACTTTATCTTAGTGTAGACGATGGTGCTATGACCGATGGTGTCCTCAAACAAGATGCAATAATCTTAAGTGCAGAAAGTGTCATAGGCGTTTCTGGCGTTCCTAGTGGAACCTATTACGTTATCAGTGGCGTTAATTATAACTCGACACTAAATTTGACCTATACCCCAGAAAGCAACGCCTCCGGCAGTGTTGCCTTGCACGCGTATCTCAATTCTCAAGAGACAAATGCCAGCAATATCATTACCTCTGATACGGCGAAAACCTTTACAGTAACTCCCGTGACAGATGGTATTAATCCGACAATCAGCATCAGCGCATCAGGGAATGAAGACGAGAAAATTGCATTGGTACTAAGCGGAACTCTTTTGGGTGACACGGACGGTTCTGAGAAACTTTATTCAGTGACACTCTCAAATGTACCTAATGGCTATTTGGTGTACATTGGCGGGACAACGTTAGCGATCAATGCCGGAAGCGATGGATTGGGCAACAATACATGGTCGATCCCTTTGAGCAGCGGTGCATTGCCTGCTATTTCTATTTTACCTCCGCCGAACGTCAGCGGAACCATCACAGGGATTACGTTAAGCGTTTACAGCGGTGAAAGCACTTCATCGATGATTGAGACCTCAAAAACCTTTGACTTAGTTATAGCACCTGTGAGCGATTCGGTGACAATTTATCCGACGCAAACTTTCGGCACTCAATACACGACAGGGGTGGCTCTAAATCTCAACGCCAGTGCACGCGATTTGGATGGTAGTGAAACTGCTACGATTATTTTAGTCGCAGCATTGGGAAGCAGTGCATTAAGTGCAAACGCATGGTTTATGAATGGCGCATCCGCCGTTACAGCGGATTACGTTGCAGGCACATGGACGCTCCATAATGTGGCTACGGCAGACTTGGGCAATATTATGATCTATCACCCTGCTTATACGGGGACGGTTGACGTGAGTGTTCAAATGCAAGATGGAGTTGCAACAGCAAGCACCGCCGCTGCAGGAAGCTTTATTATGACGATTAGCTCAAGTACAACGATCGACACGACAGCCCTGAGTACTCATGACGACAATATTATTGGAACATCTGGTGCTGACACTATCTCCACGGGTGCCGGAAACGATATCATCAATGGTGGACTGGGTAATGATGTAATCAACGGCGGTGACGGAGATGACCAAATCACCCTTAATATCGGTGATACCGTCAATGGTGGAACCGGTATCGATACATTGATCTTTACCGATACAAATATTAATTTCTCCGGTATAACTAATATTACAAATATTGAAAAAATAGATTTGACTGCAACAGGAACTCAAACAATCAGCGGATTGACTCTTGATAAAATCTTTACGATGACGGACAGTAGCAGTAGTCATACATTGACGATTGATGGAAATACAGGGGGAGATGCAGTAGGTGCCGTGACAACAACTGGATGGACAAAAGATGTATTAACAAATAATATTGTAGTTGGCAGTTATACCGAGTATCACTATACTCGAACATTAGATTCGGCTACAGTAACACTAAAAGTCGAGACAGATCTTGCCAATACAACAGGATTGGCGTAAGCCAATCTATTTTCTCGTCCCCACTCTCTCGAGTGGGAATGCATACACGTACGGGTTTAATCTTTCTTCGGCTGCTCTTGAACAAGCCACTGGAGATAATGAATCGACCAATCGAGATCTAAGTACGCCTCTTCTATATCTTTGTGAGGGGCATCCATATGACCACGCAACTCTTTGATTCGCTGTTTCAAATACTGTGCCATAGAATAGTAAGTATTGAGTGACGTATCGTCTTGTGCTTTGATGATGAGATCTTCGAGGGTATCGATGAGAGGTTTTTCATTGGGGAAAATATTTCCCGCTTTACGAATCGTCCGCTGCACTTTTTGCAAGTGTTCCATATCGAGTTTGAATTTAGGGGTAGATGTTTCCATAATTAGTTGCTTTTTTTTGATTTTTTAAAACACGTAAGAGTTCATATTTCGTCACCCTCGCGAAGGCGGGGGTCCAGCTAGATTCCCGCCTTCGCGGGAATGACGTTAGTTTTATTTAATTCCCTCGTGATCCCGGTTTGATCGCTTCAGAACCATTGACACACAACGGACAAGCGTCAGGTGCATACATCTCGAAATCAAAATCAGCCAGAGCAAAAAGAGGTTTCTCTTCCGGCAATGCACAGTTCACTTTGCGTGACAATTCACTTCCGTCACGCTTACAAAATCCACGGTTCGCCAATGCCGCAAAGCCGACAACGATTCCACCGAGTGCTTCGATAGCTTTTGCCGCTTCCATCGCTGAACCGCCGGTGGTAATGATATCTTCACAGACGATAACTTTTTCACCCGCTTTGATCTCAAATCCGCGACGAATTTGCATCTCTCCATTGACACGTTCCGCGAAAATAGAGCGTTTATCGAGTGCTGTTGCGAGGGCAAATCCGGCGATGAGACCGCCGAGAGCAGGAGCACATACGGTATCAATCTCTAAACCCGTTGCCTTGATCTGCTTTGCCAATGCATCTGCCAACAGTTTTGCGGTTTTTGGATCTTCAAGCACTTTGGCGGATTGGAGATAGTATTGTGAGTGGTTGCCAGAGCTGAGCTTGAAATGTCCCTCAAGCATCGCATTCGCATCCATATAAATTTGTCGTACGTCCATGGTTATACCGTCAAGATATCTTGCTCTTTACTTTTGAGCAGATCTTCGATTTTTGCAATAAATTTATCGGTAATTTTTTGAACTTTATCTTGAGCGGCTTTCGAATCATCCGCGGTGACAAGTTTGTCTTTCTCAAGCACTTTGATCTTGTCATTTGCTTTTTTACGGTCATTTCGTACCGCTACTTTGGCATCATCTGCCATCCCTTTGGCTTTTTTCGCCGTATCTTGCCGCTGATCGACCGTCATCGGAGGGAAAAACAGTTTGATCTCTACGCCGTTGTTGTTCGGGTTAACGCCGATATCCGCTTTCATGATTGCTTTTTCGATGACATTCAGCATCGTTTTGTCCCAGGGAGAGATAGTAATCGTTGTTGCATCGGTAGCCAACACGCTGGCCGCTTGATCGATGGGAGTCATTGAACCGTAGTTATCGACACGAACGTTGTCTAAGATTTTCGTAGTGACACGACCGGTACGAAGTGTACGAAAGTTACTGAGCAAATGCTCACAACTCCCCTGCATCTTCTCTTCACAAAATGAATATACTTCTTCTAGCATGACTTCTCCTTACTTAGTAACGTTGGTGTCGCTAACCACGTTGATAGTAGGAGCGGCAATAGTGTTTTTATCGATCATTTCATCGACAACCGAAGCGTTTTTCTGTTGAGCGTAAAAATAGCCCAATGTAACTGTATTCACAACGAATAAAAACCCGAGAAAGAACGTTGCTTTGGTTAAAAATCCCGCAGGACCTTTGGCTCCAAAAACGGAATCATTTGAACCGCTGTAGGCACCCAACCCGATGCTAGAGCTTTTTTGTAAGAGTACGGCGATGACGATCATCACCACGAGTACGATTTGTACGATGAGCAAAATGCCTGTCATAGTTATCCTTGATTAGAGTAAAAAGTTCGCGATTATAGCACAGTGTGATTAAAAGGCTACTTTGTCATCCTGAACCTAATTCAAGCAAAACGGCATAACATCAGTGAAATTACACTAAAATACTCTTTTTAAAAGAAGGAAACTTTTATGTGTACCTCATGTCCAAAACAAAAAAAATTACTTGCCTATCTTTTTGCTTTTAGTGTCTCATTTATTGCGTTTTATTTCGCTTTTAGCCCAAAAGAACAAGTAACACCGTTGTCCTCAGCCAAGCCGATTGTATCGGTCAGTACGTTCACTCTTTACGAAGCTGCACGTGCCGTGGCAGGCGAAACGTTACAAGTCTCCTCCATTATCCCTTTGGGAAGCGATGCCCATGCGTTTTCACCAAGCCCTTCTCACGTAGCGAATATTTCAAAATCAGCCCTTTTTATCTACAGTGGAGCAGGGTTTGAGAGATGGGCAGAACCTCTTAAAAACAGCTTGCCGCACACCGTAAAAGTGATTGATATGAGCACTCACGTCACCTTGATAAAAAGTGAAAAGGGGAGTGACGAACACCACGACGATCACGACCACGGCGTTGACGATCCCCATTATTGGCTTGATATTGATAACATGATCCGCATGACCCAAGCGATGGAGGAAGAGTTTTCCAAGCTCATCCCGTCAAATGCACCGCTATATCATGCCAATGCCGCTGTTTATATTACCAAGCTGGAACAGCTTAAAAGCGACTATGCAACGGGATTAAAAGAGTGTAAAAATCGGACACTTGTCACCAACCATGACGCTTTTGGCTATTTGGCACATGCGAATCATCTCAAAAATATCTCGGTTATCGGGCTATCGAGCGATGAACAGCCCAGTGCAAAAACCATCAGTGAAGTGATCACATTGGTCAAAAAAGAGGGGATAAAAACGATCTTTTTTGAAGAGTTGATCAGTGATAATGTCGCCCAAACGATTGCACGTGAGAGTGGAGCCGGTGCGAAGAGTCTTCAGCCCTTAGAAAATATTAGTGAAGAGGAGCTGAAATCCCACCAAACGTATGAGTCGATCATGCGGGACAATCTCACAAAATTAAGTGAAGCGATGGAGTGCCGTTGAAATTCGCACCAAGCCTTTTTGAGGTTCGCAACCTCTATTTTACACGTCAGGGTAACGAGATTTTAAAATCGATTACCTTTAGCATCCCTCCGGGAGATTATTGCGCCATTATCGGGCCTAACGGCGGGGGGAAAACAACCCTTGTACGGCTACTTTTAGGACTTGAAAAGCCTGACAGCGGAGAAATCAGCTTGTTTGGAACGGCGCAGGAGAAATTTAGCGCATGGAATCGGATCGGCTATGTTCCGCAGCGCTCCGCATTGGTGGATGCGTCATTTCCTGCTACCGTACGCGAAGTGGTGGCAATGGGACGCTATGCGAGTCGAGGTATTTTTGGCTTTGAATCGACGCAGGACAAAGAGGCGATTGATGAGGCAATGGAGCTGATGGGGGTGGCTGATCTGCGCGACCGCTTGATCGGTCATCTCTCAGGGGGTCAGCGACAGCGGGTGATGATTGCTCGCGCACTCTCCTCCCGCCCCGAGGTATTGATCGTCGATGAACCCAATACGGGAGTAGATGTAGAGTCTCAACACCGATTTTACGAGCTGCTTCGCCATCTCAATCGTACTAAGTTTGTTAGTATTTTATTTATTACCCACGATATCGGGGTGATTGCAGAGGATATTACCCGAGTCCTTTTTGTCAACCAAACACTTTTACTCTCTCAAAATCCACACGAAATGATACGCTGTGATGAAATGAGCCGACTCTACGGCAACCCTTCGCACGTCGTGTGTCATAATCATTGAAAGGTGATAGATGCTAGAAATGCTTGATTACCCTTTTATGCAGCGTGCGTTTATCGCAGGATTAATGATCGCGATTTTAGCGTCGCTCAGCGGCTCTTTTATCGTCCTTCGCCGTTATTCTCTCCTCAGTGAAACACTTGCCCATGTTTCGCTTGTGGGGGTCTCTGTCGGGTTACTTTTAGGATTTAGCCCTTTGTGGATGGCGGTCGCAACGTCGCTCGCTGCCTCATGGCTGATCGAGTATCTCCGCAGTTCTCGCGGTCTCTATTCCGATTCGATACTGGCGATTTTTCTCTCAGGTTCTTTGGCATTGGCCATTGTTATCGTCTCCTTGTCGGGATCGTTTAATGCCTCCCTCTTTAGTTATCTGTTTGGTTCCATCCTCTCGGTCAGCAATGATGATCTGATAACGATGGGGATTTTTGGCTCCCTTTCGATGATCTTGCTACTCCTCTTTTTCAAAGAGCTCTATTTTATCGCGTTTGATGAAGAGGTCGCGCGCACCAGCGGGCTGCGTGTCACACTGCTTAACTTTATGCTGGTGAGTATTATCGCCGTGATTATCGCCCTTTCAATCCGGATTGTAGGGACACTTCTTATCGGTGCGCTGATGGTGATTCCTCCCGTTGCCGCGATCCGCTTTGGACTGGGATTCTTTAAAACGACGCTGCTCTCGATCGCGATTGCATTGGTGTGTGTGGTGATAGGGCTTACCCTCTCTTTTTTCTTCTCTCTTCCTAGCGGAGCGGCGATTGTGCTGTGCCTATTGGGTGCCTTTGTTTTTGCGTTGGTGGTCAATTGAGAGTACGCGAAGAGTTCAGCCGTTGCGCGAGTGTGTATGGCGAGTGCAATGTTATTCAGTTAAAAGTCGCTCAAAAGCTGATTGGTGACACAGTAACGTACCCCAAACGAATTTTGGATTTAGGATGCGGCAGCGGAGCCCTCTATTCGTTGATTAACTGGGAATTGGAACATTTTGTCGGGGTCGATTTTTCCCAAGAGATGCTGAACCATCATCCCAAAAGTCCGGAGGTTGAGGTGCTGCTGGGTGATTTTAATGCCCCGGCACTTTTTGAAAAACTTCGAAAGGAAACCTTTGACCGCATTTATTCGGCTTCGGCGTTACAGTGGGCAGATGATTTGGACACGGTATTTCAATCGATTTCCGAGCTAAACGCCCCCGTGTCTCTTGCTATTTTCACCTCCGGAACGTTTAAAACCCTCTATGAAACGGCAGAACTCTCCCCGATTCTAAAATCCTCCGACGAAGTGATCGAGATTGCCGGCCGCCATTTCACCGCCGAATACGAAATCGTCCATTATGTACTGGAATTTGACGCAGTACGAGAGATGTTTCGCTATATCAAGCGCAGTGGAGTGAGCGCAGGTCGCCGGGTTCTCGATTTTGGACAGACGAAACGGCTGATGGAGAGCTATCCTCTTGGTTATTTGGAGTTTGAGGTTGTGTTTATTACTTCGTAAAAATAGAGCGCAGGTGACAAATTTCCACTTTTAAACTAAAATGCCATCTCTGAAAAGAGAGGTCTTTTATCCCTGTTTTCATCCATACATCTTCCTCTCAGCTCTTCAAGTGCGAGATAGGCTTCTCCCTCTTTCGTAGAGCACAGCGTGAGCATATCCTCCAGTAGACAGCCGAATGCTCGCACCTCGATTTTCTCATACTCTTTTCGATGAGGTTCATAAAAGCTTGCTGCACCGAAGTCGCCCAGATAACATTTATCTTCATCATTAATCAGGATATTATGGGCATAGAGGTCACCGTGCATTAACCCTCGAGAGTGTAAATGGGCAGCGGCAGAGGCAATTGCTTTCGCTACTTCACTGATTGTTTGAATGTTAAATACTCTCCCCTCTTCAAAGGTATCGCGGGTGCAGGTCTCAAAATCAGGGGGAAACCCTAGGTTTTGATAGATGGCGGGGATATATTCTAGGAGCAGCCCTAACTTCTCGTCCCCCTCAATCTTTGCCAATACTTTGATGAGATTCGGATGTTCCCCTACGCTCATACAGGCATTCATCTCATCATGGGCATACCCGTCGCTTGTTATGGCACCCTTAAAAAGTTTTAGCGCCACCTCTTGCTCATGCTTTGACGAGTAGGCCTTGAAAATATCGCCCGAAGCACCTGATCCTAGAAGTTCTTTTATCTCCAACGCTTCATACGCAATCTCTTGAAGCTCAAACCGTTGACTTCCGCTGCACGGATTACCCGAAAAGGCGAGCCAGGAGAGTTTAGGAAGAGAGAGCAACCATGAGGGTATTTCGTCGATTTGGTTTGCCGAGAGGCGTAGAAGTTCCAGATTTTGACATGCAGCCATTTCATTGGGAAGTTTTTCGATTTGGTTGCCGGCTAGGGCACATTTTTGGAGTTTATGGAGGTTGCCGATGGAGCGGGGGAGTTTTTTGAGTTTGTTGTCGGTCAGGATCAGCCAGCTGATGCTGTGAGGGAGGATGTCTTCATCAAACTCTTCTATCTGGTTAGCCTTAAAACCTAACATATAAAGCTCTTCACATCCTTTGAAGGATGAGGGGAGTGTGACAAAGCGGTTATTGGAAAAAAATGCGATTTTTAGTTTGGTGAGTCTGCTGATCTCATCGGGGATTGAAGAGAGGAGATTATTGCTCAAATCCAGAATCTCTAGACTCTCCGCCAATTCAAATATCTCTTCGGGGAAAGAGGTCAGATTTTCAGAGAGGGTCAGCCGTTTGATCCCTTTGAGTTCGCCGGAGCGAAGTTGTGCCAATGTATGCATAAAGCCCTTTTTTTGATCGGTTGTTTGAGCGATTTTACCCAACATACCCTTTAGTAGTTTTACACAGATCAAGCGGCTAATGGCAATCTAAATAAAAAGCGCTATACTAATAAAAAATCAAATAAGTTGATGGATAGATTTTTGAAGGAGATTTATATGTACGGAATTGAAAAATATGATAATCTAAAAGAAGTGATGCCGAAACTTCAAGAGGTTCTCGTTGCAGCAATACAGTCAGAATTTTTAGAAATCAAAAAAATCAATAAAGAGTGTGAAAAATACATCGCATCCTGTGATCAAATCCCTGAACTTCAAAAGGCTGAATACGTTATCTTCTCTCAGCATATCAAAAAAAATGAGCATAAAAATGAAATGTTTGTTTTTATCGACGGAGAGGGGGGAATCGTTCGGTACGTCACGGGACGTGAGATGGAGCTTTATGGATTGCTAAATTCGTGTTCGAATCTTCATGTATCGGATGAGTTTATTGAAACAACAAGTCATTGCCATTCAGACGATTGCCGTCACTAAGCTACGATCTTGTCATCCCGTAGGGGATGACAGATGCTTCAAAACACCATTTGCCGCAAATACTCCGCTGGCAAAACATCCGGTTAATAAATAACCCCCCGTTGGCGCATCCCAATCGAGCATTTCACCTGCGCAAAACACATTCGGTACGGCGCGTAGCATAAGATGCTCGTTAAGCGCTTCTCGCATCACCCCTCCTGCTGTGCTGATGGCTTCTTCTATGGGCTGCATCCCTGTGAGATTGATGGGGTATTTTTTAACGCACGCCGAAACGCTAGACGCATCAGACCATTTGTTTTTGGGCAAACCTTCACGAATGAGGGCAGCTTTAACCCCCTCTAAGCCTGCTTTACGCCACGTGTTATCGGTAGATTGTTTGCCTAAGGCTGCAAGGCGTGATACCAATTCAGTTTCGTTTATATGCGGTAAAAGATCTAAATACAGCGTAGCAAAGCCTTGCGCCATAACTTCCTCTCGCAACGGACGCGATAGGGTATACAGCAAACCGCCCTCAATCCCATAGGTTGTCAAAACGGCTTCACCGGAGCTGACGCTCTTTTCGCCATCACCAACCCAGCCCAAGATGTTTTTTAACGGTTTGCCCAAATGGGCTTCCATGAATGGGGACCATGTTGCTTTAAATCCGCAGTTGGAAGGCAACAAAGGGCTAATCGCCACACCCTTACTTGCCAAAATGGGAACCCAAGTACCATCAGAACCTAAGCTTGGCCAACTTGCACCGCCCAAAGCCAAAATCGTCGCATCGGGTGTTACTCTTTTTTCGCCATCAAGCGTTGTAAAACGCAAACTGCCATCATCCGTAAAACCCTGCCAATAATGGCGGCAATGCACCCGAACGCCACGTTTTTTTAAGCTTGATAACCAACGGCGTAACAGCGGTGCGGCTTTCATTTCTGTAGGGAAAATTCGCCCGGAAGTCCCGACGAACGAGGCCACACCCAAATTCTCCATCCACGCCACGATTCTCTTCGCATCAAATTCATCCACCATAGGCTTTAGCCAATCGCTTTGGTCATAGCGAGCGATAAAATCCGACATCGGCTCACTGTGGGTAATGTTTAAGCCCCCCTTGCCTGCCATGAGAAACTTTCTTCCCACAGAGGGCTTCGCCTCAAAAATATCTACAGACATACCTGCCGCTGATAAAACATCCGCTGCCATTAACCCTGCCGGACCTGCTCCAATGATGACGATGTGCTTAGGTTCCAACGACTTTAGTTGCCCAGACCTAAGAGGTTCTCTTTCTCTAACGTATAGAGTTCATACCGAATTTGCTTGAATATTTCGCTAAGCTCAGGTTCTATTATCTTGTAGAGCTCTTCCAAAACTCTCGATGACTCTTGCCCTCGTTTATAATTGGCAACCAATATACTGCGCAAGTCCGTACGATTCATTTCGCTTTGCATCGTTGGACGCAATACATCATTCACGCTGTCACGGGAAACAAGGAGCGGTTCGAGCGGTTCAATACGGCATTGATGGCGGAGTTTTTTGAGGGAGGTCGAGAGGTTCTTGTCATTGTGAACATAGCGTGCTATATCCTCAATCACACGAATACCCTCTTTGAGACGATTGAGATTGGCATCGACCACTCGGAGAAGCTCCGAGGGGAGGGGTGATTTAGTCGTCACTGCTACCGAAGATTCCGAAGAGTTGCAACAATGCCGTAAAGATATTGAGGAAATCCAAATACAATGCAAGCGCACCATCAATAGCCGTTTCGTAGTTGCCGTTAATGATGTTTTGGGTATCGTAGATAACCATAATACTAAAGAGAACAACGACTACTCCAGAGATTGCAATGTGCAACAGTGGATTACCGAGGAAGATGTTCAAAATCGAAAAGCCTATGATAACAAAGACAGCAATCATAAGTGGTTTTCCGTAGCTTGTGAAGTCCTTGGTTGTTTTGATGGCATAAAAGCTCATCGCACCAAAGACGGCCGACGTCATAGCAAATGCATTCCCGATGATGGTACCGCCACCGCTCATCCCCAGGGTTTTAGCCAAAAGTGGAGCAAGCATAAGTCCTGTCATAAAGACAAAACCAAACATTACCGCAAGATTGATACCGGGTTTATGTTTAACGAAATGCAATCCAATCAATAAACCAATTTCGAGGGCAAATAAAAGCCAGAAATTACCAGCAATAGTAGCTGCCATCGGAACACCGACGTATGCGCCTACAGCGCCCGCCATCATTGATGCAGCAAACAATTTATAAGTGTCTTTTACGAATGAAACGATGTGCGCCTCATCCCGTGATGCGCTCTCGTAACCAAATGCACGTTGTTGTGCGTAATCACGATCATATAAAGCCATAGCTTTTTCCTTAATAGGGTAGATTTAAACAGCAGGATTATACAACACATTGATTAACTATTTATTGGAATAGAAAGATAACTCTATTTTATCATATCTTCTAAATCTTGCTTTTCTATATATAATGTATATAGCACCGTTAAAATGAGTATTATTGTTACATATTATTACAAAAACGAGGATGTTTCGAGTTTATTTGTAATCTTTTAGATATTCCTTCAATTTGCTCTTGACATTTTTATCTAAATCCCCTATAATTCCCGTCCACAAACGATGAGACGCCTTGAAAGAGACATCGAGTTTGAGTTTGAGATCATTGAAAACTAAGCAGGAATGACG